>JAQGIN010000286.1 GCA_028291125.1 Caulobacter sp. | reverse complement strand
CGATGGCCCCGGGACCGTCGTCGCCGATCGCCAGTTCGGCCTCCTCGCCGCGGACGAAGAAGTCGACCGTCAGCGTGCCGCCGCGCTCGGCGAAGGCGTGCTTCTGGGCGTTGGTGATCGCCTCGACTGCGAACAGGGCGAGCGGGGCCAGCCGGTCGGGATCGATGACCAGCGGGTCGGCGTGGACCTCGGTGCGGACATGGCCCGAGGACGAGACGTCGCCGGCCAGCAGCAGGGCGGTCAGCTCCTCGATGAACGGCCGTAGGTCGACGCGCTTGAGGTCCGGGCCCTGGTAGAGGGCGCGGTAGATCTGGGCCAGGGCGGTGATGCGCTGGCGGGTGTCGTTCATCGCCTGGCGGGCCACCGGGTCGGTCAGGGCACGCTGCTGCATGTTGAGCAGCGAGGTGATGATCTGCAGGTTGTTCTTCACCCGGTGATGGATCTCGCGCATCAGCGCGTCCTTCTCGGCCAGGGAATCGCGCAGCGAGGCGTCGCGGGTGACGATGGCCCCGGCCATGGCGTCGAGGGTGGCGGCCAGTTCGCGGATCTCGGGCGGGGCCTTTTCGGCTTGCAACGGCCGGACGGTGAACCGGCCGCGGGCGTAGATCGCCGCCACCCGCTGCAGATAGATGATCCAGCGGATCACCGCTCGCTCCGACGCGTAGAGCACCGCCCCCAGCGCCAGGACGAAGGCCAGCAACGGCATCAGCAGCCGCGAGATCGGGCTGATCCGCGCCCAGGAGATCAGGCCGGGCGACGGGGCCGACAGCATGACGAACACCCCGTCCTTGACCAGGGGGGCGGCCGAGAACACTCGATCGCGACCGCTGGGGTCGCGGCCGGACCACAGGGCCGCGCCCTGCTGGGCGGCGCGGATCCGCCAGGTGTCGGGCGGCGTGCCGAAGGCCTTGAGGTCGGTGGCGGCGAAGATGCGGCCATACGGATCGGCCAGGGCCACCTCGGCCCCGCCCGGCAGGAAGCGGTTGGCGGTTTCCGGCTTCAGGCCCTCGAGGCTGAGCACCGCCACCATGGCCCCGTCGAAGCGGCCGTCGGGGGTTTCCGAGCGCACGGCGGCCAGCACCGCCGGTTCGCGGGCGTAGTTGGCCCCCGGCTCGCCGGCCACCACCAGATGGGCGCCCTGGGCCAGGTCCTTGAACCAGCCGCGCTGGGCGCGCTGGGCGTCGGCCGGGGTGCTGGCGGCCGAACAGGCGACCCGACCCCCGACGTCCAGGCGGATCAGATTGGCGTAGCCCGGCAGACGCTCGCGCACGTCGCCCAAGCGCTGGGCGCATTCCAGGCCCACCGAGCGCGGGCCGAGGGTCTGCAGCAGCACGCCGGCCGCCTCGATGCGGGCCCGGGCGGTGGCGGCGCTGCGTTCGGCCGCCAGCTCCAGGCTCTGGCGACGGGAGTCCGCCTCCGCCCGGAAGGCGAAGATCGATTGCAGCAAACCAAGGATCAGGATCGGCAGCAGCGCCAGGAACAGGGCCGCCGCGAGGCGGACGCGAATCGTCGTGGCCGCCTTCGCGCCGCGGCCGAACAGAGTGCTCACCTCAGCGTGCTCAACCGCTCCGCGTCGGCCAGGATGGCGTACATGGCGTCGCCGGCGGCGCCGCCATCGCGATCATAGGCGCCGTCTTCCAGAATGGTCTGCAGGGCCCGGCGCGCGCGGCTGACCCGGCTCTTGACGGTGCCGACCGCGCAGCCGCAGATCTCGGCGGCCTCTTCGTAGGCGAAGCCGCCGGCCCCGACCAGGATCAGCGCCTCGCGCTGTTCGGCTGGCAGCATGGCCAGGCTGAGGCGCAGTTCGTCGAGCGCCACCGGCGCCTCCGGATCGTCCACCGCCACCAGGGTGCGTTCGGCCGCCTCCTGGTCGAGCTGGCTCTGCCGCCACGAGCGGCGCTTCTCGGAATAGAACTGGTTGCGCAGGATCATGAAGGTCCAGGCCTTCATATTGGTCCCGAGTTGGAAGCTGGCCCGAGCGTCCCAGGCCTTCATCATCGCGTCCTGAGCCAGATCGTCGGCCGCGGTGGGGTCGCCGGTCAGGGTCCGCGCGAAGGCGCGCAGGTGCGGGATCAGCGTGACCAGTTCACGCTTGAAGGTTTCGTCGCGCGCCGGATCAAAGGGCGACCGGCCCACCTGTGGCTCGCTCATGCTCAGCGCTCTCCCGAGGGCTTATCGGCTTTGCGCAAAATATCCAGAAACTCGTCCGGCACCGGTTCGTTGACCACTTCATCGAACATCTGACGTAGTTTCACGCCAATGGCCTGTTGGCGCAGACGCGCCTCGTCGAGGGCGGCCGCGCCTTTGCGATTGTCTTCCATGTGTCCGTGTTCGATCATGTCATCGACGCCAACACTTCGCGGCGCCCGCCCCCTTTGGCCGAATGATGTCTTGCGTGACGTCAACGTCGCAGCCTCAATCGGGTTCCAAAAAGCTTTGGCGGACAATGGCAAATATCGCGGGCGAGCGGAACCGGCACGTTGCGGCCGCGTTTATGCACGTGGTGGGACGTCATAGCTTGACCATGGCTCTCGCCGCTCTATTTCCTGAAGACACTTAACGGGAGGGGTCATGAGTCTTCTTGCCCGGCTGGCGCCGCATCTGCCTTATGTTCGTCGTTATGCGCGCGCGCTCACGGGCGATCAGGTGACCGGCGACCACTATGTCCGCGTCGCGCTCGAGGCCCTGGCGGCCGGCGAGCGGTCCCTGGACGCCGCGTTGTCGCCCCGCGTGGCGCTCTATCGCGTGTTCCACGCCATCTGGCTGTCGTCCGGCGCCCAGCTCGAAGCCCGACGCGACGACGGAGCCACCGGCTCCGACGACGCCTCGCAACGGCTGATGCGTATCGCGCCGCGATCGCGCCAAGCCTTCCTGCTCACCGCCCTCGAGGGGTTCACCCCCACCGAGGCGGCGCAGATCCTGGTCTGCGAGTTCGGCGACGTCGAACGGCTGATCTCCGAAGCCCAGACCGAAATCGACGCCGAGCTGGCCACCGATGTGCTGATCATCGAGGACGAGCCGGTGATCGCCGCCGACATCGAGGCCCTGGTGCGCGAACTGGGCCACAAGGTCATCGACATCGCCGCCACCCGCAGCGAGGCGGTCGAAGCGGTGGCCCGCAAGACTCCCGGCCTGGTCCTGGCCGACATCCAGCTGGCCGACGGCTCCTCGGGCATCGACGCGGTGAAGGACATCCTGGCGCGTCTCGACGTGCCGGTGATCTTCATCACCGCCTTCCCCGAGCGGTTGCTGACCGGCGAACGGCCGGAGCCGACCTTCCTGATCACCAAGCCCTTCCAGCCGGAAACGGTGAAGGCGGCGATCGGCCAGGCGTTGTTCTTCCATCCCCGGCGGTCGCAAAAAGCCGCCTAGGCTTCGAACAGCCAAGAGATCGGCCCCGTCGCTCGCGCGGCGGGGCCTTTTTCATGGCCGTTCGGCGGACATGCGAACGGCCGCTCCCCAGGGAAGCGGCCGCCGACGGATCTTGAGAGAAGGCGGGTCGGCCTATTGGCTCGCCGGCGGCGCCGTGTTCTGACGCGCCGGGACCTGTTGGGTGTCGTAGCGCTGGGCCTCGGCGGCGTTCTTGACGCCGACATTGGGTTCGGTGCGGGCCAGGTCGCCGGAGCGAAAGGCCCAGGCCCCGAACAGAGCGATCGCCGCCAGCACGGTCGAGATCACCAGGACCCAGAACACGTGCCGACCCCGGCGGCCTTGTCGGGCGCGGGTTTCGTTGAGGACGGGACCGGGTTGGGTGTCGGCGATGGGCATGAACAAGCCTCCTTAACGCGGGAAATAGGTCGCCGGCCCGCTCGACGAGGTGGTGGCGCTGGCCGATCGGGCGTGGAACTGCTCGATCACCCCGGCCGAGGCCGCGACGGCGGCGATGATCACCACCGCCATCAGCCGGGACCGGGCGACCCTCTGCCGGCGATTGGGCGTTTTGTAGAAAACCAGGCTTTCGGTTTGGCCTTGAACAGAGCGGATCATCCGGCGGGCCCCCAGCGATCGACCATGACGGTCATTGCCGAAATAACGCCGGCCGAGGTCGGGCGTTCCGTCGCCGATCGACAAGCGGAGCCACGGCCGGCTCCACCTAGGCGGGAGCTGAAAAAAGATTCAAAAAAAGCGGCGGGGCCGGGAACGCTCCTCAAAGATCGACGTTCTGATATCTGCGGAGGCGGCGACGCCCCCCCGACTTGAGGCTGGTGAAAGCCAGCCTGCCGCCTCCGCACCCCCTTATTCTTGTTGACGCAACTGGGCGGGCCGCTCGCGGTCCGCCCATCCTTTGCCTGGCCCCTTGCGACCTATCGGCGAGTGGGCGTCGCCAGGTCGAAGCGCACGTCGGCGCGGCGGCGCAGGGGCCGCGCCTCGCCGTCGCGGGTGGTCGCCCCGCTGTCGCCCGCCGCCGCCACGTCGAATTCCACCGCCTTGAAACCGGCCCGGTCCAGGGCCGCTGTCACCGCCTTGGCGCGCTGTTCCGACAGGGTCTGGTTGGCGCCCGGCGCGCCCACGGCGTCGGCCAGCCCGACCACCCGCACACTGTTGACCTGGCAGCCCTTGGCCATGGCCCCGGCCCCGGTCAACACCGAGCGCGCCTCCTTGGTGACGGCGGCGGAGTCGCGCTCGAAATAGATCGACACCGAAAAGTCGTCGCAGCTGGCCGAGGGCGTTTCGATGGCGGCGCGGGAGCGAGGCCAAGGCGCGGTGGCGCAGCCGGCGACCAGCATCCCCAGGACAGTCGCCGCGGCGACCGTCAGTTTGAAACTCGTCATCGCTTCACCCTCTTATTCGTGCCGGCATGCAAAAGGCGGCCGACGTGAGCCGGCCGCCTTGCTGGATTTCCCGATCAGCGCCGCGATCAGCGAGGGCTGCCGTTTTCCCAGTAATAGCGTCCGCTGGCGGAGTCGTAATAGTAGTACCGGCCCGCGCGCTCGTCATAATATTGTCGGCGATTGACGCTGGTGGCGCCGCAACCGCCGTCTTCGCGGCAACCCTTCACCGCGCCGACCGTGCCGCCGAGCGCTCCGCCGACGAGGGCGCCGGTGGTGGCGCTGCCGCCGCCCACATTGTTGCCGATCACCGCCCCGGCCAGGGCGCCAAGCGCCGCACCGCCCGCGGCGTTCCGTTCGGTGTTGCCGGTGCTGGTGCAGGCGGTGGCCATCAGGCCGAGACCCGCCAGCGCGATCATTGTCTTTTTCATCGTGGCTCTCCGTTCGAGCTGTCCCCTGGGGTTCGAACGTGTCGGCCTGTCCAGGGTTCCGCTTGGAACCCCCGCGAAGCTGCGCCGTTAGCGTGTCTTGCGGCGGCCCTGGACAGGACTCTCGATGCGCGTGGAAGTCGTGACCAATATCGCCTCGGGATCGGTGGGGCCCGAGGCGCCGGCCGAGGCCGAGGCCATTCTCGCCGAGCACGGCGTCACGGGCCGGGTCCACGCGCCGGGCGCCGGCGAACTGATGGCCTGCCTGCGCGCCGTCGTCGACAGCGCGCCCGACGTCGTCTTCATCGTCGCCGGCGACGGCACCGCGCGGGCGGCGGCCGAGATGGCCGGCCCCGACGGGCCGATGATCGCCCCCCTGGCCGGCGGCACCATGAACATGCTGCCCCACGCCCTCTACGGGGTGAAGACCTGGCAGGAGGCGATGCACGACGCCCTGTCCGGAGGCGTCGAGCGGCCGGTGTCGGGCGGCGAGGTCGATGGCAAGCCCTTCTATGTCGCCGCCATCCTGGGCGGCCCGGCGCTGTTCACCTATGCCCGCGAGGCCGCCCGCGCCCACCAGTTCGAACGCGCCTGGAACCGCGCCAAGTTGGCGCTGCGGCGGGTGTTCAACAGCCAGCTCCGCTTCGTGCTCAATGACGAGCCGCCGGAGAAGGCCGCCGCCCTGACCCTGATGTGCCCGCTGGTCTCGCGCGCCATGGACGACAACGACCGGGCGCTGGAGGCTGTCTGCCTCAACTACCGCAACGCGGCCGACGGCTTCCGCCTGGGCCTGCGCGCCGTGGTCAGCCAGTTCGTCGGCGACTGGCGCAACGATCCGACCGTCTCGATCCGCCGCATCCGCAAGGGCCACGTCTGGTCCAGGCACAATATCCCCGCAGTCCTCGACGGCGAGCCGTTCAGCCTGCCGCACGCGTGCGACATCAGGTTCCGCCCGGTCGCCTTCCGGGCCCTGGCCCTGGCCCAGACCCCCGGCGGCGCGGGAGCCGCGGCGGCCTGATGGTCCGCATCATCCACTTGTCCGACATCCATTTCGGCTGCGAGAACAAGCCGGCCGTGGCGGCCACGCGCGACCATATCCTGGCCAATCCGCCCGACCTCCTGGCCATCACCGGCGACGTCACCAGCATCGGCGCCGTGGCCGAGTTCCAGGCCGCGGCGGACTGGCTGAAGGCCCTGCCCGAACCCCAGCTCGGCACGCCGGGCAATCACGACACGCCCTACGCCAACCTGGTCGCGCGGCTGTTCTGGCCGTTCCGCAGGTACGACCACTATCTCGGCCCGGCCTGGCGCGACGGCTTTTCCGGACCTGGACTGGCCGCCCAGTCGGTCAACACCGCGCGCGGCGCCCAGGTGCGGATCAACTGGTCCAAGGGCGCCATCAGCGAATCCGACACCGAGCGGGTGACGCAGCAGCTGGCCCGGGCTCCGGCGGGGACCCTGCGCGTGGCGCTCTGCCATCATCCCCTGATCGAGATCACCGGCGGGCCGATGACCGCCCGGGTGCGCGGCGGGCGCCACTGCGCCTCGATCCTGGCCACGGGCGAGGTCGACCTGGTGCTCAGCGGCCACATCCACACCCCCTTCGCGCTCGCCCTGCGGTGCCACGACGAGCGGACCTATGCGATCGGGGCCGCCACCCTGTCGCTGCGCGAGCGTGGCGCGCCGCCGGGGTTCAACGTCATCGAGGCCGACGACCAGACCGTGACGGTGACCGCCCAGGGCTGGACCGGCTCGCATTTCGAGCCCTTCCGCACCTGGTCGCTGCCGCGCCGCCAGGCCGCGCCGCCCTCGGCGGTGGCGGAGGCGGAGGGAATCGCGCGGGCGGCGTCGGGCGTTTCCGATTCGCTTACCAACGGCGCCTAGACTCCCTCCTTTGTGGCGTCGAAGGTCGGCGCTACCGCCGGCTGAGGGGCCGCCATGGACAAGGGCAAGCGCGGCCACACCTTGCTGACCACCCTGCGCCGCCTGTTCGCGGTGGGCGACGGGGCCGCCGCGACCACGCCGGGCCAGGAGGAGCCGCGGCCGCCGCGATCGCGTGCGACCCGCTCCTCGGTGCCGGTCGGGCGCTTCAGCCTGGTCGGCCTCAGCCATGTCCGCGACGAGCTCGGCGCCCGCTGGCCCGGCATGGCCGAACGCGTCCATGCCCTGGCCGAGAGCGTCATCTCGCGCCACCTGATGGCCGGCGACGTGTTCGAGGGCGACGCGCAGGGCGACTATGTCGTGCTGTTCTGCCAGCTGACCGAGCGCGAGGCTGAGTTCAAGGCCCGCGCCATCGGCCGCGAGATCACCCGCCGCCTGCTCGGCAGCGAATGGCCGGGACTGTCGACCATCGAGACGGTGGTCGCCTCCATCCCCGGCGCCGCGGTCGGCGGCGACGACCTGGCCGCGGTCCTGGCCTCCGCCTTCGCCGGCGGCGTCCGGTTCATGAGCTCCCACGAGGACGAGCCTGACCCGGGCCCGGGCGAGCCCGGCGTCGAGTCGGTGTTCGCGGCGATGCCGAAAGGGCCGTCGTCGGCGCCCTCACGCGCCGTCGTCACGCCGATCGGCCGCCCGCCGCCGGACTGGCGGTACGCGCCGATCTGGGACTTCAGCCACGGCGCCCTGATCTATTTCCGCATCGCGCCGACCGCCGACGACCGTCATGCCGGCCTGACCGGGCCGGCCCTGGTCCAATCCATCTTCGCCTCCGATCTCGCCGCCCTGGCCAAGGCGTCGGCGGACATCGTCCGGCTTGGGGCGCAGGGCCGCCGCCTGCCCATCGTCTGTCCGCTGCATGGCGGGGCGCTGGAATTCCCGGCGCGGCGGCGCGACGTCATCCAGGCGATCGCCGGACAGCCGAGCCATGTCCGCCGCCTGCTGACCATCGAGCTGACCGTGCCCTCGGACTGGCCGCGGACGCGGGCGCTGGAGGAGTTCATCGCCACGGTGAAGAGCCAGACCGGCGGCGTCTCGGCGCGCCTGCCCGCCCGCAT
>JAQGIN010000259.1 GCA_028291125.1 Caulobacter sp. | reverse complement strand
TGATCCGCGTGTCGGTGGTCGCCACCGGCATGGACGGCGCCTCGATGGCCCAGATCGAACCAAAGGCCGCCTCGCGCAACACCACGGCCGCACCGCTGGTGGTCGACACCGCTCGCCCGGGCGCGTCGGCCCCCGCGCCCCAGGCCGAACCGGTCCAGGCCGCCTCGCGCTACGAAGTGCGCGGCGCCGAGCGTCCGGCCGCGGCCACCACCACCTACGCCGCCGAGCCCTTCTACGTGACGCCGGAGTCCGAGCCGGAGGTCGTCGCCGAGGAAGAGCAGGCCGACCTCTACTTCTCCGACGACGCCTCGACCGAGGCCGCCGCCGAGCCGCGGATAACCGCCTCGGCCCGCCCGGTCACCCGCATCGTCGACCCGGCGGTGGCCGAGGCCGAGGAAGAGCCGCTGTATTCGGAAGCCACCTATGAGGACCGTCGTCAGCAAAAGGGCGGCGGCTGGATGAGCCTGTTCGGCGGCCGTCAACGCTACGAGCCGCAACCCGCGCCGCAGCCCCAGGCCCGCGCCACGGGCGGCGCTCGTGCCGCCCTGCAGCCGCTGGAAACCCCGCAGGCCGAGGAAGGCGAGGATCTCGAGATCCCGTCCTTCCTGAGGCGTCTCGCCAACTGATACCCCGTCCTCACCGACACGCAAACGCCCGGAGCCTCGCTCCGGGCGTTTCGCGTTTGGGGCGGAGCCGCCCCTAGAAATCCAGCTTGCGCTCCTCGACCACCACATTGAGCGTGCCTTGGCCGCGCGAGATGGTGGCCGTGCCGTCGGCGTAGTCGACGCGATAGGCGTAGCGGCGCAGCAGTTCGATCGCCCCTTGGTGGACGCGGGTGTTGCGCTCGATCTGCGGCTTGGCGCCCTGCAGGTCGCGGGCCTGTTGGTCGAACAGCTGGCCGACCAGGTCGCCGTCGTCCTCCTCGCCCGCCGCGACCGGCAGCCGGCTCAGCCGGGCGCGGGCGGCGGCCAGGCGGGCCAGCTTGACGTCGACATCGGCGGTGCGCGCCGCCAGGTGCAGCAGGCCGCGCTCCAGGGTCTCGATGCCGCGGCCGACGACGTCGAGCTTGCTCAGGTCCTCCACTCCCATCACCACCCCCATCAGCACCTCGCGGGCCAGGGTCAGGACCGCCTGCTTCTCGGACGACACCGGGGCCTCGTCGACCTCGCCGGTCTCGTCGTAGCGGCTCCGGCGCTCGGGGTCGGAAAGGATGTCATAGGCCTTCTGGGCCCGGTCGAAGCGTTCGCGGTCGCCGCCGGCGTCGGGGTGGTGGGCTTTGACCGCGCGACGGTGCGCGGCCTTGATGCGGTCCGCGGGGGCCGAAGGGTCGAGACCCAGGTCGTCGTAGAGGCTCACGAAATGCTCCGGCGTGGCGGGAGGGGCCTGGCCCCGCCCTCATATAGGCGTGGTTGGGCGGCAAGGGGGCGATCTTCGATGAACAACCTTCGCCGAGCGGCGTTTCCTTCATCGGCGCCCGACCAAGATAGACAGATTAAAGGCCGTTTCGCGGCTTTCGCGAGGCCTTAAAAGATTAACAAAATCAGTGGGATCGTTAAGTAACAATACGAAACAGGACTTGCGTTGCCGCGCCGCAGCATTGTCCCTAAACGGTACTCATGGCGGACTCACCGTCAAACGAACAAGGATAAGGGTCGGTTTTGTCGGCTTCGGCGTACTTCCAGCATACGGTCGCGGGACCGGTGATCTTCGCGGGCGTCGGCCTGCACACCGGCGCGCACGTGCGGGTCGCCGTGCGGCCCGCCAGCCCCGACGCCGGGATCGTCTTCGTGCGCACCGACGTGGCCGACCGCGACAACCGCGTGCCGGTGCGCGGCGACGCCGTCTGCCAGACCCAGCTGGGCACAGTGATCGCCAACGCCGCGCAAGTGAAGGTCTCGACCATCGAGCACCTGATGGCCGCCCTGGCCGCCCTGTCGATCGACAACGCCGTCATCGAACTGGACGGCCCCGAAGTGCCGATCATGGACGGCTCGTCCGAGCCCTTCGTGCAGATCCTCGACCGCGCCGGGCGCCGTCGCCAGGAGGCCACGCGCCGCTATATCGAGATCCTCGAGCCCATCCTGGTGACGGACGGCGACAAGTTCGCCAGCCTGACCCCGTCCGACCGCTTCGAGGTCGCCTTCGAGATCGCCTTCGGCAGCCAGGCCATCGGCCGCCAGCGCGTCGACCTGACGGTGGACGAGGAATCGTTCCGTAGCGAGTTGTCCAACTGCCGCACCTTCGGCTTCGTGCGCGACGTCGAGGCCCTGCGCGCCATCGGCCTGGCCCGCGGCGGCTCGATGGACAACGCGGTGGTCATCGACGGCGACCGCGTGCTCAACCCCGAAGGTCTGCGCCGGCCGGACGAATTCGTGCGTCACAAGGCCCTCGACGCCATCGGCGACCTCTATGTGTTGGGCGCGCCGATCATCGGCCGCTTCGAGGGCGTGCTGGCCGGTCATGGCCTCAATAACGCCGTGGTTCGAGCCTTGATGGCCAAGCCGCGCGCCTGGCGCCTGCGCCCCCACGCGCAGGAACTGGCCGAGGCGGTCTAGCGCGTCCTTCTCCGTACGCAGCCTTCGCATTTGCGCCCGCAACGGCGTGGTGTAGAAGCCTTCACGGCGCAGGGCGCGCGTTTGGTTCGAGGTGAGGGTCCGTGCTTCTTAAATTTCCGGGACGATCGGCGGTCATCATCGCCGCCTTGCTCGTCGCTGTGTCGGTCGCGGGCTGCGCCGGCAAATCCAAGAAGCCGAACCTGGCCTACGAAGAGCGTCCGGTGGAACTGCTCTATTCGACGGGCGCCAACCGCCTGGACCGCGGTTCGTGGAACGAGGCGGTGGACTATTTCCGCGAGGTCGAGCGCCAGCACCCCTATTCGGAATGGTCGCGCCGCTCGATCCTGATGACCGCCTTCGCCCACTATCAGGGCAACCAATATAGCGACGCCATCGCCGACGCCGACCGCTTCATCTCGCTCTATCCGGGCAATCCGTCGGCCGCCTACGCCTTCTATCTGAAGGCCATCTGCTATTTCGAGCAGATCGTCGACGTCAACCGCGACCAGGCCGCCACCGAGCAGGCGCTCGCCGCCCTGCGCGACGTCGTCCAGCGCTATCCCAACAGCGAATACGCCCAGGACGCCCGGCTGAAGATCGACATGGTCAACGACCAGCTGGCCGGCAAGGAGATGGCCATCGGCCGCTACTACCTCCGCGACGGCAAGACCCTGGCCGCCGTCGGCCGCTTCCGGGCGGTGATCGACCGCCACCAGACCACCTCGCACACCCCCGAGGCGCTGTACCGCCTGGTCGAGTGCTACATCACCCTGGGCCTGATGGACGAAGCCAAGCGCAACGGCGCGGTGCTGGGCTACAACTTCCCGGGCGATCGCTGGTACGGCGACGCCTACAAGCTGCTGACCGACCAGGGCCTGCGCCCGGCGGTCGAGCCGCTGAAGGCCGGCTCGAAGCGCAACTTCCTGGATCGTCTGATCCAGGACAAGAACACCACCCTGGCGCCCCCCGGCGAAGCTCCGAAGAAAAAGGGCGGCATCCGCGGCGTTCTGGGCCTGTAGCGGATCGCCGTCCTCGGCGCCCTCTAGTCTTCATCCCCGCGAAAGCGGGGACCCAGGCTTTTTCTGAAGCCCGTCGCGCTCGACGATAAAACACCTGGGTCCCCGCCTTCGCGGGGATGACGGGCGTTTCGGGAGGCGGCCAGGCGCCCTCGGCGTTATTCCGCTTCAACCGACTCCGATTTCGAGCGATCCTGCGCGCCATGCTGATCGGCCTCTCCATCCGCGACGTGGTGCTCATCGAGAGCCTGGACCTGGCCATAGGCTCGGGCCTCACCGCCCTCACCGGCGAGACCGGGGCCGGCAAGTCGATCATCCTCGACGCCCTGGGCCTGGCCACCGGGGCCCGGGCCGACGCCGGCCTGGTGCGGCGCGGGGCGGCCGGCCCGGCCTCGGCCACCGCCATCTTCGCCCTGCCGGCCGACCACGCCGCCTTCGCCTATCTCGACGACAAGGGCCTGACCTACGCCCGCGACGAGGACATGGTCCTGCGCCGCCAGCTCGCCCCGGACGGCCGCTCGCGCGCATTCGTCAACGACCAGGCCACCAGCGTCGGCGTGCTCAAGGACCTCGGCGGCCTGCTGCTCGAGGTCCATGGCCAGCACGAGACCGTCGGCCTGCTCGACTCGCGCACCCATCGGCCGCTGCTCGACGCCTTCGGCGCGATCAGCCTGGTCCCGGTCGCCGGGGCCTGGAGCGCCTGGCGCGCCGCCCGCGACAAGGCTGCCGGTCTGCGCGACCTGTCCGACCGCGCCGCCGTCGAGACCGAGGAACTGACCCTGCGGCTGTCCGAACTGGACCGCCTGGATCCCCGCGACGGCGAGGAAACTCAGCTGGCCGAGGAGCGGGCCCTGCTGGGCTCGGCCGAGAAGGCCCTGGCCGACATCGCCGCCGCTCGCGACGCTCTCGGCGGCGACGCCCTGTCGGGCAAGCTGGCTTCGGCCTTCCGCGCCCTGGAGCGGGCCCGCGACCGCGCCGCCCAGGCCGGCGCGCCGCCCGAGGGCCTGGCCATGACCCGGCTGACCGCCGCCTGCGACGCCGTCGACCGCGCCCTGGTCGAGGCCCAGGAGGCCGCCGCCGCGGTCGATTCCGCCGCCGACAGTTTCGAGTTCGAGCCCGACCAACTGGAGAAGACCGAGGAGCGGTTGTTCGCCCTGCGCGGCATGGCCCGCAAGCTGGGCGTCGCCGTCGAGCTGCTGCCGGCCGTCCGCGCCGACTTCGCCGCCCGGCTGCAAGCCATCGAGACCTCCGGCGAGGCGCTGCGCGAGGCCGAGGCGGAAGCCGATGCCGCCCGCGAAGGCTATCTGTTCGCCGCCCAGGCGCTGTCGGACGAGCGCCGCGCCGCCGGCGACCGGTTGGCCGCCGCCGTCGAGGCCGAGCTGGCCCCGCTGAAGCTGGAAAAGGCCCGCTTCCGGGTGGTGGTCGAGGCCCTGGGCGAGGACCGGGCCGGGCCGTCGGGCCTCGACCGCGTCGCCTACGAGATCTGCACCAATCCCGGCGCGCCGTTCGGGCCGCTGGAGGCCATCGCCTCGGGCGGCGAGCTGGCCCGCTTCGCCTTGGCCCTGAAGGCCGCCCTGGCCGGGCGCGGCGACGGCCCCCAACCGCTGATGATCTTCGACGAGGTCGATCAGGGGGTCGGCGGCGCGGTGGCCGACGCCGTCGGCCTGCGTCTCAAGCGCCTCGCCGCCAACGCCCAGGTGCTGGTCGTCACCCATTCGGCCCAGGTGGCGGCGCGCGCCGACGCCCACTGGCGGATCTCCAAGTCCGGCGACGATCACCACACCCGCACCGCCGTCCACCCGCTGTCGCCGGCCGAGCGCGAGGAAGAGATCGCCCGCATGCTGTCGGGGGCCGAGGTCACCGAGGCGGCGCGGGCGGCCGCAAGGGCCTTGATCGGCTAGACGGACGTGGTCCGACGCGGTTGAAATGCTAGATCAGACGGCCTGACCGTCTGAGCCGGATTCGCCCGTGACCCTGATCCCTGTTGCCGACCTGACCGAAGCCGAGGCCGCCGACGAACTGGCCCAGCTGGCCGACGCCCTGGCCGAACACGACCTGCGCTATCACCAGCAGGACGCGCCGACGATCTCCGACGCCGAGTACGACGCCCTCAAGCGCCGCAACCTCGATATCGAGACCCGTTTTCCGCATCTGGTGCGCGACAACTCGCCGAGCTTGCGGGTCGGCGCGGCGCGGGCGGCGCAGTTCTCGCCGGTCGAGCACGGCGTGCCGATGCTGTCGCTGGACAACGCCTTCACCGACGACGAGGCGATCGAGTTCGACGCCCGGGTGCGGCGGTTCCTGCGGATCGGGCCGGCCGAGCCGGTCGCCTACACCGCCGAGCCGAAGATCGACGGCCTGTCGGCCTCGCTGCGCTACGAGAACGGCGTGCTGGTCCAGGGGGCGACGCGCGGCGACGGCAAGGTCGGCGAGGACGTCACCGCCAATCTGCGCACCATCGCCGACATCCCGCACAGGCTGGCCGGCTCGGGCTGGCCCGAGGTCATCGAGGTGCGCGGCGAGGTCTATGTCGAGCTGGAGGCCTTCGCCGCCTTCAACGCCGCCGCCCTCGAGGCCGGCCAGCGCACCTACGCCAATCCCCGCAACTTCGCGGCCGGCTCGCTGCGGCAGATCGATCCGAAGATCAGCGCCCAGCGGCCGCTGCGGTTCTTCGGCTATGCCTGGGGCCTGCTCAGCGCGCCGTTCGCGGCTGGCCAATGGGAAGCCCTGGAGAAGCTGCACGCCTGGGGGTTCGTCACCACCGCCCCGCCGGCCCGCAAGGTCGAGAACGCCGACGGCCTGCTGGCCGCCTACGCCGCGTTCGAGACCCTGCGGCCCAAGCTCAGCTTCG
>JAQGIN010000213.1 GCA_028291125.1 Caulobacter sp. | reverse complement strand
CGGCCGCCAAGCGCGCGGCCCTGGAGCAGCAGCGCCCCGGCGAGACCGAGGGCATCGAGTTCCAGGACGAGAAGGGCCAGTGGCGGGCCGAGATCGCCGACGGCGACGACCGCCCGGTGGCGGACGTCATCGACTAGGATCTAGGATCTAGGATCTAGGATCTAGGATCGATGGACGGGGACAGGCACTCATCCCACTCGCCTCGCCAGACTATCGCGACGCCGTGGGATGAGTGCCTGTCCCCGCTCTATCTATCCCCCTAGTCCTTCAGCGGCCGCAGCCGGTTCACATGGCCCATCTTGCGGCCCGGCCGGGCCTCGCCCTTGCCGTAGAGGTGCAGGCGGCTCTCCGGCTCGGCGGCCAGCTTGGCCCAGGTCTCGACCTCGGGGCCCAGCAGATTGGTCATCTCCACGTGGGCCCGCGCGGCCGTGGGGCCCAGCGGCCAGCCGGCGACGGCGCGGACGTGCTGCTCGAACTGGTCGACCTCGCAGCCGTCCTGAGTCCAGTGGCCGGTGTTGTGGACGCGCGGGGCGAACTCGTTGACCACCAGCTTGCCGCCGGCCAGCTCGAACAGCTCGACCCCGATCACCCCGACATAGTCCAGGGCGGTGAGGATCTTGGCGGCGATCGATTCGGCGTGGTCGCGGATCGCGGCCGAGACCTGGGCCGGGGCGCTGGTGCGGCGCAGCACGCCGCCCTCGTGGTGGTTCTCCGACAGCGGATAGCAGACGATCTCGCCGTCGCGGCCGCGGGCGGCGATCACCGACAGCTCGCGCACGAAGTCGGCGGGAGCCTCGAGGATGGCCGGCTGACGGCCGATGCGGTCGAAGGCGGCCGCCGCGTCGGCCGGGCGCTGCAGCCAGGCCTGGCCCTTGCCGTCATAGCCTTCGCGCCGGGTCTTCAGCAGCGACGGGGCGCCGATCTTGGCCACCGCGGCGGCCAGGGAGGCGTCGTCCTCGACCGCGGCGAAGGCCACGGTGGGCACGCCGATCTCGGCCAGAAAGCTCTTCTCGGCCACTCGATCCTGGGCGGCGGCCAGGGCCTTGGCTCCCGGCGCGACGCCCACGCCGAGGGCGGTCAGCTCGGCCACGGCGGCTTCGGGCACGTTCTCGAACTCGTAGGTGACGACGTCGCAGGCCTCGGCCAAGCGCTTCAGCGCCCAGCGATCGTCATAGGGAGCGACGATCTGTCGCGCCGCCACCCGACCGGCCGGACTGTGCTCCTCGGGATCGAGGATCACCACGTCGAATCCCAGGCGCGCGGCGGCCAGGGCCAGCATGCGACCGAGCTGGCCGCCGCCGAGAATCCCCAGCGTGGCGCCGGGCGAAAGAGGGAGCTTGGCGTCGGCCATCGGGGTCTAGTCCTCGACCGTTTCGGCGACGCCGGCGGTCTGGGCGGCGCGCAGGGCGGCGACGCGATGGGCCAGGTCGGGGTCCGACAAGGCGAGGATCTGGGCCGCCAGCAGACCGGCGTTCTTGGCCCCGGGTTCGCCGATCGCCAGGGTCGCCACCGGCACCCCGCCGGGCATCTGGACTATGGACAGCAAGGAATCCAGCCCCTTGAGGGCCTTGGACTCCACCGGCACGCCGAGCACCGGCAGGGCGGTCATCGAGGCGGCCATGCCCGGCAGATGGGCGGCGCCGCCGGCCCCGGCGATGATCACCTTGTAGCCGGCCGCCTGGGCGCCGGTGGCGAAGTCGACCAGCCGCTGCGGGGTGCGATGGGCCGAGATCACCTTGGCCTCCCAGGCCACGCCCAGTTCGGTCAGGGCGTCGGCGGCGCGCCTCATCGTCGGCCAGTCGGAGCGGCTGCCCATGATAATGGCGACCGGCGGCGTGCTCTGCGGCATTGGCGTGATTTCCCTTGCCGGGCGGGTCCCGGAAGGGCGCGGAGTATAGGCGCCGTCCTTGCGCCCGCAACCGATCCGCTTAAGATTTGTTGACGTCGCCGCGCGAGACGATTCGGGACCCTTATGAAGATCACTGGCGCCCGGACCGAAGCCCCGACCACGATCCGCAAGCGCGGCCCCGCGCCGGCGGTCACCGCCCCGGCTTCGGCCTCGGCGCGCGGCGCGATCGTCGACAGCGCCGAGTTCCTGGGTTTGACCGTGGCCGAGCTGACGCCGCAGGTGCAGGCGGCCCTTCAGGCCCTGATGGTCGAGATCGACGCCCTGCGCGGCGAGGTCGCCCGCCTCAAGGCCCGGCTGTCCGACGCCGAGGACCTGGCCGACAAGGACGTCCTCACCCCGATCCTCAACCGCCGCGCCTTCGTGCGCGAGACCAAGCGGGTGGCCGCCTTCGCCCAACGCTACGGTTCGCCGGCCAGCCTGGTGTTCTTCGACCTCGACGGGTTCAAGGGCGTCAACGACCAGTTCGGCCACGCGGTGGGCGACCTGGCGCTGAAGGCGGTGGCCGACCGATTGTTGGCCAATGTCCGCGAGAGCGACATCGTCGGCCGCATGGGCGGCGACGAATTCGCCGTGCTGCTGGTGCAGACCGACAGCCATACCGCCGCCGCCAAGGCCGAGAGCCTGGCCGCCGCCGTCCAGGCCGAACCGCTGATGTTCGAGGGCGGCGCGACGGCGTTGCGGATCTCCTGGGGCGTGCGCGAACTCGAGGCGGGCATGGATCCGGAGGCCGCCCTGGCCGCCGCCGACTCGGCGATGTTCGAGACCAAGCGGGCCCGCAAGGC
>JAQGIN010000204.1 GCA_028291125.1 Caulobacter sp. | reverse complement strand
CCGTCAGCAGGGGAGCGACGTGCGGTCGGCATGTCGCGGCGCTGGCGCAGGGGATATTTCGATGTCGCTCCGACAGGGTTTGAACGGACTTCGCGTGCGTGATCTGTGTAACGGGACCGCCTATGCCGCCCTGATGGCGGCGGGCATGCTGTCCGGTCTGGCCGCCGCGGCGCCCGCCAGCGCCCAGACGGCGCCGGCCGCCGACAACGCGGTCGAGGAAGTCATCGTCACCGGCTCGCGCATCCAGCGCAAGGACGCCGACTCGGTGGGGGTGGTCACCACCCTGACCGAGGCCGACATCAAGAATTCCGGGGCCGCTTCGGTCGGCGAACTGCTGCAAAAGCTGCCGTCGGCCGGCGTCAGCCTGAGCAGCAACGGCACCCAGGGCACCTCCTACGGGGCCAGCTCGATCAATCTGCGCTATCTCGGCGGCTCCGAGGGCAGCGGCAACCGCGTGCTGGTGCTGGTCGACGGCCATCGCTGGGTGGACGGTGTCGGCCAGCGCGGCTTTCGCGACTTCGTCGACCTCAACACCATGCCGCTGGGCATGATCGAGGGCGTCGAGGTGCTGAAGGACGGCGCCTCGGCCATCTACGGCGCCGACGCCATCGCCGGCGTGGTCAATATCAAGACCGCCCGCGACTTCGACGGCTTCAAGACCCAGGCCAAGTACGGCGTGTCGTCGGAAGGCGACGGCGAGCAGTATTCGGCGGTGGTCAACTGGGGCAAGCGCTTCGACCGCGGGGCGCTGCTGATCTCGGGCAGCTACGTCAAGGACAAGCCGATCCTGACCAGTGATCGCGGCCTGACCGCCGTCACCCTGGTTCCGGCCACCGCGGTCGGCACCAGCCCCAACGGCCTGTTCATCCTGCCGGGCCTGTCGAACAACGCCTATTTCGGAACGGCGACAGGCTTCGCCGCTTCGACTAGCCCGGCCGCCTTCAACGCCGGCGGGACGATCGGGGCCGGCGCGGCCGCCGACAACGCCTTCCACACCGCCGCCCTGCCGGGCGACTATTTCAACACCCAGGCCCAGGGCATCTATTCGGCCGGTCCCAGCGAGCGCTACGGCCTCTATGGCCGCTACACCGGCGACCTCACCGACCACGTACGATTCAAGGCCGAGGCGCTGTACAACCGGCGCAAGTCCGACCAGCTGTTCTCGCCGGTGCAGCTGGACATCGGCGGCAGCGCCGGCACCATCCGCGGCTTCGCCATCCCCAACAATCAGGCCTACAACCCGTTCGGCACGGCCAATGGCGTGCCGGTCGCCAGCGCCGTCGGCTTCGCCGCCAACCAGGCCTGGCGCATCCGCAAGGTGATGACCGAGGTCGGCAATCGCGACAACGTCCAGGACGTCAAGACCGTGCGCTTCGCCGCCGGCTTCGACGGCGACGTCACCCTGTTCGCCCGCGACTGGAAGTGGGATGTCTACGGCGTCTATTCGAAGAACAAGATCAATTCCAAGGCGCTGAACGGCGTCAATTACGACCGCCTGGCCCTGGGCCTTGGTCCCAATTGCGCGGCCACCGCCGGCTGCGTGGCGATCAACCTGTTCTCGCCGATGACCGCGGCCATGGCCGACTACATCCGCTACACCACGGTGGAGTCCAACCAGACCGAGCTCTACGACTTCACCGCCAATGTCACCGGCGAGCTGTTCCAGCTGCCGGCCGGGCCGCTGTCGATCGCCGCCGGCTACGA
Organism: Caulobacter sp.; assembly: GCA_028291125.1. Classification (GTDB taxonomy): domain Bacteria; phylum Pseudomonadota; class Alphaproteobacteria; order Caulobacterales; family Caulobacteraceae; genus Caulobacter. Next base: position 3,422 of record JAQGIN010000204.1, on the reverse strand, counting down.
GTATCGCCAGAACAAGGCCAGCGACTCGCCGGACGCCTTCGTCAACGCCCTGCCGACCAACATCCCGACCCCGGCGGCCGGCGCGGCCTTCGCCAGCAACACCACCACCACCGGCCAGACCCGCACCGCGACCCGGGGCCAGTACAGCCTCAACGAGGTCTATGTCGAAGCCGCGGTGCCGCTGCTGAAGGACGTCGCCCTGGCCAAGAGCCTCGATGTCAGCCTGGCGGCCCGCTATTCCGACTATAACACCGTCGGCGGCGACACCACGCTCAAGGTCGGCCTCGGCTGGCGGCCGATCCAGGACATCCTGGTGCGCGGCACCTATTCGCAAGGCTTCCGCGCCCCGTCGATCCTCGAGCTGTACCAGGGCGGCCGTCAGACCAGCTTCCAGGGCGTCGATCCCTGCAACGGCGGGGCCTCGGCCAACGCCGGGCGGCCCGGCTGCGTCGGCGTGCCGACCGGCTACAACCAGGCCAACTACAATCTGAACGGCCTGATCGCCGGCACCATCGCCGGCAACACCAAGCTGAAGCCGGAGACCGCCGACACCTACAGCCTCGGCGTCGCCGTCAAGCCGCGCTTCATCCCGGGCCTCAGCGCCACGGTCGACTGGTACCAAATCACCGTCAAGGACGCGATCGCCTCGCAATCGGCGACCCAGATCCTCAGCCTCTGCGCCCAGCAGGGCGGGGTGTTCTGCGAGCTGGTGACCCGCGACGCCTCGACCGGCGCCATCACCAACCTGCTGCAGGGCGTGCAGAACTTGGCGCGGATCGAGACCTCGGGCGTCGACGCCACCCTGCGCTACGAGTTCAGCACCGGCGTCGGCCGCTTCGCCGCCGTGCTCGACACCGCCTATCTGGACAGCTTCAAGACCACGAGCCCCAACCCGTCGGGCGGGGCGCCGATCATCGACGAGCGGGCCGGCAAGGGCGATCAGCCGCGCTCGACCTATCCGCACTGGAAGGCCCAGACCTCGCTGAAGTGGGACAACGGGCCTTGGACCGCCCTGTGGCGCGGCCGCTATATCGGCGACAGCACCGACGTCGCCAACGCCGTCAAGGACTCCAAGACCGACGCCATCTTCTACAACGATCTGGAAGGCGGCTATCAGTTCGACACGTACGAGACCGCGGTCAGCGTCGGGGTCAGCAACGTTTTCGACAAGGCGCCGCCGGCCTCCTACGCCAACGCGCCGATCAATTACGACATCTACACCTACGACGCCCGGGGCCGGTACATGTACGTCCGCGTCTCGTCGCGGTTCTAGACACGAAGGTTGGTGATGATCGAATCGGGCGATCCGAGCGGCCCCGCCGCCAGACGGTGGCGGGGCGTCCTCGACCGGATCGAACGGCTGGGCGACGCCCTTCCCGATCCGGTCTTCATCTTCCTCGGCTGCATCGCGCTGCTGATGGCCGTCTCGGTGATCGCCGCGACGGCCGGATGGAGCGCGATCAATCCGGTCACCGGCGCGCGGTTGGAGGCGCAAAGCCTGCTGTCGGCCGCCAACCTCGCCAAGCTGCTTGTCGACATGCCCGAGACCATGACCCGGTTTCCGCCGCTCGGCCTGGTGCTGGTGGTCATGCTGGGCGCGGCGGTGGCCGAGCGTTCGGGCCTGTTCGGCGCCCTGCTGGGCGGGGCGGTGCGCAAGCTGCCCCAGCGGGTGCTGACGCCGGCCGTCTTCCTGCTGGGGGTGATGTCGCACCACGCGTCCGACGCGGCCTATGTGGTGCTGATCCCGCTGGCGGCCCTGATCTACGCCGAGGCCGGCCGCCACCCGCTGGCCGGCGTCGCCATCGCCTATGCCGGCATTTCCGGGGCCTTCGCCGGCAACCTGATCCCCGGCCAGTTCGACGTCCTGATCCTGGGCATCACCGCGCCCGCCGCCCAGCTGATCGATCCGTCGTTCGAGATGAATCCGCTGGGCAACTGGTGGTTCACCCTGGCCATCGGCACGCTGTTCACGCCGATCGCCTGGTGGATCACCGATAAGGTGGTCGAGCCCCGGCTGGGGCCCTGGCGCGCCGACGAGGCCGCCTCGGCCGCCCCCGGCGTCAGCTTCGAGGTCCTGGGCGAGCCGCAGCGCCGCGGCCTGCGGCGGGCCGGCGTCGCCGCCCTGCTGATCGTCGCCCTGTTCGCGGCCCTGACCCTGTGGCCGGGCTTCTCGCCGCTGATCGACACCGCCGCCCACGGCCCCAAGCGGATGACGCCGTTCTACAGCGCCCTGATCGCCGCCTTCATGCTGCTGTTCCTGACCACCGGCTGGGCCTATGGCGCGGCGACGGGGGCGGTGCGCTCGCATCGCGACATCGTGGCGATGATGGGCCAGGGCATGCGCGACATGGCCCCCTATCTGGTGCTGGCCTTCTTCGCCGCCCACTTCGTGGCCATGTTCGCCTGGTCGAACCTCGGCCCGGTGATGGCGGTGAACGGCGCCGACCTGCTGCGCGGGATCGGCCTGCCCAAGCCGCTGCTGCTGGTGTCGCTATTGTTCATGTCCTCGATCCTCGACCTGGTGATCGGCTCGGCCTCGGCCAAGTGGAGCGCCATGGCCCCGGTGGTGGTGCCGATGCTGATGCTGCTGGGCATCTCGCCGGAAATGACCACCGCCGCCTATCGGATGGGCGACTCGATCTTCAACATCGTCACCCCGCTGGCCTCCAACTTCCCGCTGGTGCTGATCATCTGCCAACGCTGGCGGCCTAAGTTCGGCGTCGGCTCGATGATCGCGCTGATGCTGCCCTACACCCTGGGCTTCATGGCTGGCGGCGTGCTGCTGGTGCTGACCTGGGTCAGCCTGCACTTGCCGGTCGGACCGGGCGCGCCGGGGACCTATGCGCCGCCGCCGCTCAAGGCCGCCGTCGCCGCGCCGGCGACGGTCCGCTGAGCCCGGTGCGCGCCGCCTCGCAAACCGGCCCGGGTGATCCGGGCGATGTCGTCGTCGAGCGCGACGTCATGGTGACGATGCGCGACGGCGTGCGGCTGGCGACCGACCTCTACCGCCCGGCGATCGACGGCCGGCCGCTCAATGGGCCGCTGCCGGTGCTGCTGGAGCGCACCCCCTACGACAAGCTGGGGACCAATCACGGCGACCGCACCCGCGACGACCCGGTCCCGCGCTCCAAGCCCGAGCTGGCGGCCGAATTCGTCCGCGGCGGCTATGTGGTGGCCGTGCAGGATTGCCGCGGCCGCTACGGCTCCGAAGGGGTGTTCGAGAAGTACCTCAACGAGGCCGAAGACGGCGTCGACACCATCGCCTGGCTGACCGGCCAAGCCTGGTGCGACGGCCGGGTGGCGACCTTTGGCCTGTCCTACGGGGCGCATGTGCAGAGCGCCCTGGCCTGTCTGAACCCGCCGGGCCTGGCGGCGATGTTCCTGGATTCCGGCGGCTTCTCCAGCGCCTATCATTCCGGCGT
>JAQGIN010000148.1 GCA_028291125.1 Caulobacter sp. | reverse complement strand
CCTCGACCAGCTCGCTGGGAGGGGACGTCGCGCAGTTCTCCTATGGCGCGTCCAAGGCGATGGTGAACTGGTACGTCAAGACCATCGCCACCAACTATGGCAAGCAGGGCATCCGTTGCAACGCGGTCATCCCCGGGGTGATCGAGACCCCGGCGATGAAGGCGTGGGCCAGTCCCGAGATGCACGCGGCCTTCATGAAACTGCAGAACGCGCCACGTCTGGGTCAGCCCGAGGACATCGCCAACCTCGCCGCCTATCTGGCCTCGGACGAAGCGGCGTTCATGAACGGCGGACTGTACAAGTGCGATGGCGGCATGACCGCGCCCCTGCCCTTTGCGCAGCTTCAGCTCGACTATCTGATTCCCCGGCACAAGCCGGGCGCCGCGCTCGTGGGAACTTGACCGATGGGCGCGCAACAAGAAGCCGTCGTCCGCGAGATGTTGACCGCCTGGGGCGATGGCGATCGTTCACCAGACATCCAACGCATCGTTTCCTGCTTCGCCGAACACGCCCGCTGGACGCTCTACATGCCGGACGGGCCGACCATCGTGGGACGGGCCGCGATCCGGGCCGAACTGGTGCGCCAAGCCACCTATGTCGAACGGGTCAAAAGCCAGATCGGACTGGTCGCCTCCAGCGACGACATGGTCATCGTCGAGCGACGAGACCATTTCGTCCGCAACGGAAGGCCGATCGATCGATCGGTCGCGGGGGCCTTTGGGATCAACGCCGAGGGTCTGATCACGGCCTGGCGCGACTATTTCGATGGGCTGGATTTCGCCAGGCAGGCCGCCGTTTCGCCCGATCTCATTTCCGGCCTCGAAGGCGCTACGGCCACCCCCGGCCTGGATCCTCGCCCCCCCATCCCCGAGGCCGCCGACGGCTCCGGCCTGCCGGTGGCGCTGCACCCCCCGCAAGGCCCCCAACAGACCTTCATCGAAGCGTTCTGTGACGCCTGGGGCGACGGCACGGCCACAAGCAAGCCCGACGTGGACCGCATCATCGCCATGATGGCCCCCGATGCGCAATGGCGTCTGTGGGTTCCGGGCGGGCCGCTGGTTCAGGGTCGCGACGCCCTGCGAGCCGAGATCAACCGGCAGATCGCCTATTCAGGTCACAACAAGTGCAACACCGTCCATGCGGTGTCGAACGACCGCGTCGTGATCCAGGAGCGATCCGACTGGGCCGTGCTGTTGGGGCGACCGTGTCCGCACCAGATGATCGCGATCTACGAACTCGGCGACGATGGCCTGATCGTCCGCTGGCGCGAGTACATCAACATGGCCGACCTCGATCGGAAACGGGGCGTCAAGGCCGAGATCGCGCATGCCCAAATCACACCTTTAAGTCACTTGACTTAAGGATTTCGGAAGATCAATCTCGAGTCAGATCCACGGCGGAAAAAACGGGATCCGACAAATCTTCGCCAGGCATTCGCGGCTGCATCGGCTTTACGCGAGGTAGACGCGGCAATTCACGCGCACGTCACTGACCTTCAAACCAGCTCCGACATCAAGGGCGGCATAGACTGTCCTGAGCTGGCCACATCATTTCCTTAGGGGGAAACATGGCTAGGTGCCTTCTGCTTGCGGGAGCGAGCGCGCTTGCGCTTATCTCGATCCCATCCGTCTTCGGCCTGGACGTGGCTCACGCCCAGGCTCCGCCGCCGAGGGAGGAGCAAGCCAAGCTCGACGAGATCGTCGTGGTCGCCCGCCGGTCCGAAGAACGGCTTCAGGACGTGCCCCTGAGCGTCACGGGCGTTTCGGCCGAACAGCTGGAAAGCCGCACGATCACGACCGGCACCGACCTGCAGAAACTGGTCCCCACCCTGAATGTCGGCGTCAGCATCTTTGGCGGCACGCAACAGTTCTCGCTTCGGGGCGTGCGCACCGGCGTCGTCAGCTATCTGAACGAAGTGCCGGTCAACGGCGTGCTCGCCGACCAGATGCTATGGGACCTGTCGTCGATCCAGGCGGTCTCGGGACCGCAAGGGACCCTGTTTGGCAAGAACAGCACCGGCGGCGCCGTCCTGTTCGTCGCCAACCTGCCCGACGACGAGTTCGATGGTTATGTCGAAGGGCGCATCGGCAGATTCAATCTGCGCGAAGGCACGGCGGTCGTGAACCTGCCGGTCAACGCGATGCTCGCCCTGCGCATCGGCGCCCGGGTGACAAAGCGCGACGGGATCATCGACAATCTGACCGGCCCGGACCTGCAGGCGCTGGACCACCGGTCGGTGCGAGTGTCGGCGCTGTTCAAGCCCAACAGCGTGCTGACCAACTACACCACGTTCAACTACGCTCATCGGGACGACACGCCCTACGCTCAGATCAGCGGATCGGGCGCCGGGACGCCCAGCTGTCCCGCGGCCCTGCCCGCCTGCGTCTATGGCGCGAGCTACGCCAACGAACTGGCCGCCCAACGGGCGCGCGGCATCCGGACCGTGTCGATCCCGCTGGACGCCAGTCAGTCCGCCTCGCCATGGCAACTGACCAATGTGTTGAGCGGGCGTTTCGGCGCGCTGACCGCCAAGTACATCTTCGGCTACCAGAAGAACAAAGATCGTCAGTTCACTAGCCAGCTTTCGATCCCGTTGCCGGTCATCATCGGTCTGAACCAGAATAAAACCAGCCTGCAGACCCACGAGTTTCAGCTGCTGGGCGGCGCTTTCGGCGACCGGCTGAAATGGGTCACGGGGTTGTATTCGTCCGCCAGCGACGTGGATAACTTCAATAGCTATCTGCTGTTCGCCCCGCTGGGCACCCCACACAACAACAACACCACCCAGCAGACCGGCGGCGCTACAACGACCGATTCCCAGGCCGTCTACGCTCAGGGCACCTATGCCTTGACCGATCGGTTCAACGTCACCGTGGGCGCCCGATACACGGAAGACGACGTGAAGACGGCCCAGTTTGGCTACAGCCCCGGGCACATCTGCAACCTTCCGGCCGCCTTGCCCAGCGTCAACATCGCGACCTGCACCCAGAAGATTGCGGCCAAGACCGATGCCGTGACCTACAATCTATCGGTGGACTTCAAGGCGTCCGACGAGGTCCTGCTCTATGCGACCACGCGCAAGGGCTACAACGCCGGCGGCTTCAATCCGAACATCAACGACCCTGATCTCGAGGTCGTCAGGCCCGAGTACATCACCGACTACGAAGCGGGTCTGAAGGCCGACTGGAGCCTTGGCGGCATGCCGGTCCGGACCAACGTCTCGACGTTCTACGCCAAGTACAAGGACATCCAGCGCACCACTTCGCTGGTGTTCGACAACCTGATCGTGACCGGCAATTTCAACGCCGCCAAGGCGACGATCTATGGCGCCCAGATCGAGGTTTTGGCCCGCCCGGTCAAGCCGCTGACCTTGCAGGCGTCCTACGGCTATCTGCACACCAAATATGACAGCTTCCAGAACGCGCTGCTGGGCGACGTCACCGGCAACAGCTTCGCCCAGGCGCCCAAGGACACGGTCAATGTCTCGGCGACCTATCGCCATGCGTTGCCGTCCGGTGAGCTCGTCGCCAACGTCAGCTACGCCTACATCAGCAAGGTCGCCTTCGCCGACGACAACCTGACGACGCCGGGCAATATCGCGCCGGGCTATGGCCTGGTCGACGCGCGGCTGGACTGGAAGAAGGTCGGCGGCGGCAACGTTGATCTGGGCGTCTATGTCAAGAACGCGACGGACGAGGAATACCTTCTCAACACCACCGACCGGACCAGCCGTTTCGGCTTCGACTCCCGGGTCTATGGCGACCCCCGGACCTTCGGTTTCGAGGTCCGCTACTCATTCTAATTCCAACCGCCCCGCCTACCGCTCCCGGCGATCTCGTCGGGAGCGGGCTTTCTCTTTGGAAGACAGCGGCGCCGTCGATGAAAGACACGACATGACTGACGACAGCCGGCGCGACCCGACGTTCATATCGAAATACGGTCCGTGGGTCCTGGTCTCGGGCGCCTCCGAGGGCACCGGCGCCGAGATGGCGTTGCTGGCGGCCGCCAAGGGCTGCAACCTCATCCTCGTGGCCCGCCGGACGGAAAAACTGGAAGCCCTGGCCGCCACCCTTCGCGAGACCTACGGCGTCGAGACCCGGACACGGTCGCTCGATCTTGCCGGGCCGGACGCGGCGGCCCAGCTCGAGGCTTGCGCTGACGGCCTCGACCTTGGGCTGGTGATCTTCAACGCCGGCGGAGACAGCGTCGGCGGGCGTTTCCTAGACAGCTCCTATGCCCAGTGGCGCACGCTCCTGCAGCGCAACATCGACACCCTGACCGACGCCTGCCACCGGTTCGCCACGGCCCTGGTCGAGCGGGGCAAGGGCGGCATGATCCTGATCGGCTCGGAGGCGGCCTTCCAGGGCGCGGGACGACTGGCGCTCTATTCGGCCACCAAGGCCTATGCGCTGAACCTGGGTGAAAGCCTCTGGCGCGAACTGAAGCCGAGGGGCGTCGATGTGCTGAACGTCCTGATCGGCGCGACGGACACACCAAAGCTGCGGACGGTGTTCGCCCGCAACAACCTGTCGCCGGACGCCGTGCCGTTGACGCTGGCGCGGGATGTGGCGCGCGTCGCGCTCGACCACCTTGGCGATGGTCCCACCGTCGTGCTCAGCGCGCTGGAAGACGACGACAATCCAATGCTGTCGCGGCGGCTGCGGCGCGAGCGGGTGGTCTATCACAGCGAGTTCCTGAACCATTTCTACGGCCCGGAATGAGTAGGGTCATGACGGCGGGAGGCGGGGCATGAGGCGGCTGGAAGGCAAGATCGCGATCGTCACGGGCGGCGCGGGCGGCATCGGCGCGGCGACGGCGCGACGCCTGACGTCCGAGGGCGCGACGACGGTCATCGCGGACCTTGATCTCGAACGCGCGCGAGCCATCGCCGCGGAGATCGGATCTGGCGCGACGGCCTTCCACTACGACGCGGAGTCCGTGGACACCGTCGAGGCCTTGGTTGCGTCCACGGTGGCGCGGTTTGGTCGTCTCGACATCCTGCTGAACAACGCCGCGATCACGACGCCGCAGATCCAGCGTGAGGACAGCACGGCGGTCGACATCACCTTCGAGACCTGGGACCGCGTCATGGCGGTCAACCTGCGCGGCTATCTGGCCGGCTGCAAATACGCGATCCCCGAAATGCTGAAGGTCGGCGGAGGCGCGATCATCAATACAGCCTCGGGATCTGGGCTGGTCGGCGACCTGTCGCGGATCGGCTACGGCACGTCCAAGGCGGGGGTCATCGCCCTGACCCGCTTCATCGCGACCCAATACGGTCGCCAGGGTGTCCGCTGCAACGCCGTGGCGCCCGGCCTGATCCTGACGGAGGCGGCCAAGGAGAGCGTGCCGGAACTGATCGAGATGATCCAGAACCACGTCCTGACGCCCCGCCTTGGAAAGCCTGAGGATGTCGCGGCCGTCGTCGCCTTCCTGGCGTCGGAGGATGCCGGATTCATCAACGGCGAAACCGTCGTCTGCAACGGCGGCTCGCTGGCGCATCAACCCCACAGCCACGATCTGGCTCAATATCTCGAAGGACGCGGCTGATGCCAAAGACGCTGACGCTCAAGCCCGCGAACGCCAGGGGGTCCCATTATCGCTGGCTGGTCCTGGCGGTGCTGACCGCCGTGCATTCGACCCACCACATCGACCGCAACGTCCTGTCGGTCGTCGTCGAACCCATCCGGCAGGAGTTTGGCCTTAGCGACAGCCAGATGGGGATGTTGGGCAGCCTGGGCTACGCCCTGGCCTTCGCCATCGCCGCGATCCCGATGGGGTATCTGGTCGATCGAGTGAACCGCCGCAACATGCTGGTCGGCATCCTGGCGCTGTGGAGCGTGATGACGGCGGTCTGCGCCTCGGCCAACAGCTATGTCCACCTGCTGCTGGCGCGCATGGGCGTGGGCGTCGCCGAGTCGGGCGGAGCGCCCACCGCCATGTCGATGGTCTCGGACTATTTCCCGCCAAAACAGCGGTCGACCGCCATCGGCGTCTGGTATCTGAGCTCGGCGATCGGCACGGGGATCATCTTTCTCGTCGGCGGCTTCCTGGCCCAGTCGTTCGGCTGGCGGACCGTGTTCCTGGTCGCGGGCGTTCCCGGGCTGGTGATGGGGGTGATCCTGTTTCTGGTCGTGCGCGAGCCTCGGCGCGGCGGATCGGAAATCGTCGCCCTCGACACGCCCGAAGCCAGCCCGGCTGCGGTTGCGGACACCGCGGAAAAGGCCGCGACCCCACGCGAGGCTTTCGCCTATGTGATCCGTCGCCCGGCCATCCTGAGCATGATGGCCGGCATCGTCCTGGCCGCCGCGATGAGCTCGGCCTTCGCCCTGTGGTCGGTGTCGTTCCTCGTGCGGGTCCATCACATGCCGCTGGCCCTCGCGGGCATGTCGATCGCCGCCGCCTTCTCGGTGTTCGGCATCATCATTCCGCTGATCTCCGGCCTGATGGGCGACCGGTTGTCGAACTCGAAACACGGCCACAGGCCCGAACGCCTGGCCCTGCTCAGCGCCACGACCATGACGGGCGTCGTCATCTGCGGGGTCGCCGCCGCGATGTCTAGCAGCGCGGCCGTCGCCGTGGCGATGATGTGCCTGTGGTGCGGGCTGATGCTGGCCCACAACGGCCCGGCCAACGCCCTGGTCCTCAGCCTGCTGCGTCCCCGGATGCGAGGCGTCGTGGTGGCGACATTGCAGACCGTCGCGACGGTGGTCGGCACCGGGCTCGGGCCCTTTCTGGTGGGGGTGCTCAGCGACGTCTACGGCGGGCCCAACTCGCTGCGCTGGGCCATCATGACCGGCATGTCGCTGAACGTCGTGGCGGTGCTGTGCTTCCTCAACGCGGCCCGGACCGCGCGGCGGGATTCCTTGCTGGACGGCTGAGCCGATCTCCGTTTTAACTAAACAACAATTTGGAAATTGTTCAGAAAATGCGCACGTTCAACGGGACGATGCCGCGGGCCGATTTCAACTATCAGGTGCTGGTCGCGCCGATGGAAGTCAGCGCCGAGGCGATGCACGACACCCGCGGCTTCTTCGGCCTGGTGATGAACAAGACCATGCCCTACGGCATGCTGAGGGACGCCGAGGGCCATCTCTACGCGCCGGTCCGCGCCCTGATGGCCCCGACCGGCACGCCCAATCCAACCACCTTCTTCTATCAGTCCACGCGGCTCGGCGAAGACACGCTCGTCATGGACAGGCCGCGCATGGCGGCCCAAGCCCAGACCGCCCTGCCCGTCCAGACACTGGAGGGCGACACGGTGGTCTGGCGCTCGCCAGACAGCGACGCGGGCGCCGCCTGGCGGGTCACGGCCTCGGCCGAACGGTTCAGCTGGAAAGAAGATGGCCTGTTCGAGATCAGCGGCAGGCTGCTGGGCGTCGGCATGCAATGGTATCTACCCGGCGTCGACTGGGGCACCTTCTACACCGCCCAGATCTATGAGGTGACGGGCCAGTGCGACGGCCATGAGGTCAAGGGCGTGATCTCGCTGGACCAGGCCTATCTCGCCGAGGGCGGCGCGATCCACTATAAGAAGGATCTGATCGTCAACAACGGCATGCATGTCATCTGGTGGAACTTCGCCACCGTCTATGCCGATGGCACGTTCGACGTCGGCTCCTTCATCGTCGGGCACGACATGCTGGGCTACGCCATCTTCCAGAACGAGAAGGGCGAGATCCGCACCACGACCAAGATCGAGGGCGTGTCTCACCATCCCGATGGCTCCTATTTCTGCGACACGGCCCGGATAATCCTCGACGACAGCGAGGCGTGGGAGTTCCTGCCCGATCCCAAGGGACGCATGGTCAGTTTCCTGGGCGGCTTTCCGATCACCGCGCAGCAGGAAGGCCGCTGGCGCCGCATCGGCGATACGCGCGAACCGTCGCATTGGTTGGGTTGGGGCGAGACCGACCGCCGCAATGGCACGGCGCGCGACGTTCGAGGCTCGGACATCGCATGACCATCCCCAAAGCCGAGATCGAACGGTTCCTGCACGGCCAGCTACACGCCTGGAACGCTCATGACCACGCGGCCTTCTTCGGCTTCTATCGCCAGTTCGCGCCCAACGGCCTGACCATCGAGTACGTCGGCAAGCCGCCGCGCGATCCATGGGAAATCCTCGAGACCATGTGGACCGACCACAACACCGGCATGCGGCTGGAGGCGGTCAAGGCGGTCATCAACGGCCATGAGGCCGCCTGCCATCACCGCAACCACATCGTGGCCACCGGCGTCATGATCGAGACGATGGAGCTCTACGACTTCGGCGACGGGACGCTGTCGATCCGCTATTTCATCGACGCCTGACCATGACCGAGCGGTACGACGTCGTGATCGTGGGCGGCGGCCACAACGGCCTGATCGCCGGGACCTATCTCAGCAAGGCGGGCAAGCGCGTGCTAGTCGTGGAGCGCGCGGCGATGGCCGGCGGGCTGTCGCAATCGGACCATGTGATCCCCCAGGCCCCCCATCACATGATCAACACCGGCACGGCCGAGCTGATCCATATCCGCGCCTCGCCCGTCATGCAGGAACTCGACTTACGCAACCACGGCTGGAAGACGGTCGAGACCGATCCGATGTACGCCTATCTCGATCCCGAAGGCGGCTCGATCGCCGTGTTCCGCGATCCCCGCAGGACAGCCGAAGACATCGCCCGGTTTTCAAAGGTCGATGCGAAGGCCTATCTCGAATTCGTCGAACTGATCGACGGCCTGATGCAGTTCGCGGGCGCGATGGGCAAGGGCGATCCGGGCGTCAGGACGGCGCGGAACTATCTGGATCTGGCGAAGGTCGCGATCCGAAACCGGGCGCTGAAGGATCGGCTCCAGCTGATCAGCACCGCCCCGGCCGACCAGCTGGCCGCGGAGTGGTTCGAGCATCCGGCGACACAGGCGCTGCTGCTCGGCGTTGTGGCGGGGGCCGGGCCGTTCGACACCGACGGCAACGGCGTCGCCTACGCCCTGTTTGGCCTGTTGCACCGGGTCGGGGTGTCCAAGGTCGTGGGCGGGATGCGGATGTTCGCCGACGCCTTGCTGAGCGCCTATGCGGCCTCGGGCGGCCAGTTGATGCTGAACGCCCTGGTCGAGGAAATCGTGATCCGCGACGGCGCCGCGCGCGGCGTGCGCCTAAAAGACGGTCGGATGATCGAGGCGGAGGTCGTCATCGCGACCTGCGATCCGATCACCGCCGCGCGGCTGGCGACTCCCGGCGGGCTGGATCGCGTCACCCTCACCCGGCTCGAATACGCCCCCGCGCACCGGGCCAATGTCGGGCCGTCGCTGATCAATGTGGCGTCGTCGAAATCCTTCCGCCTGAAGCGACATCAGGATCTGAGGACCGACGGCGTCGACCTGAACCAGGCGGTCGGTCTGATCGGATCGGCCGATGAACTGAGGCGGGCGCTGGTCCAGGCCCGGCGCGGACAGATCCCTTCGGCGCCGGTGTTCTCGCTGTCGCCGATGGCCAACTGGGACCCGACGATAGCGCCCCAGGGCGAGGGCGTGGCCTATATCTATCTGCCCGTCTTCCCGGTCGATGTGAACGACGGCTGGCGGCGCGCCAGGGCGCCGGCCGCGGACGCTATCATCGCGCGGGCGGCGGACTACTACGACGGCTTCGACGGTGAGTTGGGGCGCTGGTTCGAAACCTGTCTGGATCGGGAGGCGCGCACGGGCCTGACGAAAGGCTGCGTCACCCATGTCGATTTCGGCGCCCAGCGAACGGGCGCGAAGCGACCCGCCTTCGGGCTCGGCGGCCCCCAACCGCTGGCGCCGGGGTTCTTCCTTGGCGGCGCGGGGATTCATCCGGGCGGCGGAGTCTCGGGGGGTCCGGGGCGTCTAGTGTCGAAACGGGTGCTCGACTATCTGGCCTGACTCGCGGCTTGGGAGAGTTCAGCCTCGAAGACCTCATTGCTGATGTCGCTTCGGGCCACCAGCAGGCTGCAGTCGAGGTTGTCGACGATGTAGGCGCCGTTCGTGCCGCTCCACCAGCGCTCGAGCAAGCCGCGCTTGCGGTGGCCGACCACGACGAGGTCGGCGCCCACCTCTCGCGCGTAGTCGCCGATCTGCTGGGCGGGCTCGCCGCGGACAAGCTTGCCAGTCGGCGTCAGGCCCAGCTGTTCCAGCTTGCGCAGCCCTTCGTCGAGAACGGCGCCATAGGCTTCAAGATGACCATGGGAGGCGCCGACATGGGCCCCTTCGGCCAAGACCAGGCCTCCACTATCGGCCAGGACCGACAACAGGAAAACCTTGGCCCCGCAACGCTTGGCCAGCAACGCGCCTTCTCGCAACGCCGCGCGCCCGGCCTCGGTGCTGTCGTAGGCCAGAACGATCCGCCGATACATGATGGGTTCCTATTCAGTTGCGACGTCGGCCGCCTAACCTGCCGAGGTCACGACAGCCGGCGATCTTCCGATCTTGAACGAAATTGGCAAGCTTGTTCAGATTTTCGTCGGCTAGGTCGAAGATCTTGGCGCCAAACCACAACGCCGCTCGGGTCTCTGGCCAGGCCGATCAGGCTCACATCATGACACCGGAATGCAGCGCCATCTGCCCCCCGTCATTGTTGAGGACCAGCCCCGAGAGATAGGAGGCCTCGTCCGACGCCAGAAAGGCGATGGTCTCCGCCTGCTCCTGCGCGGTCCCCATCCGCCCCAGCGGGACGCGCGCGATCCGGGCGCTGAGACGGGCAGGATCCATGCCGCTTGAACCCGTGGTCAGGTCGGTGGCCGTGATCCCGGGGCAGACACAGTTGACCCGGATGCCGTACCGGCCCCACTCGACCGCCAAGGATCGGGTCAGGCCGACGACGCCGTGCTTGGACACCACATAGCCGATCTGGTTGGGGACGGCTGCGAGACCTGCGATTGAAGCCACGTTGATGATCGCGCCCCGTGCGGCCGGAATCATGGCCGCCTTGGCGACGGCCTTCGACCAAAAGAACTGCGAATACAGATTGGTGCGGAGCACGCGGTCCCAAGCGACGAAATCCTCGGCCGGCGCGACCACGGACACGCCGGCGTTGTTCACCAGAATGTCGATCCGACCCAAGACCCGCATGACCTCGGCCACCGCTTCAATCGCGAAACCCTCGTCGGCCACGTCGCCCGGGATGGCGAGGGCCTGGCCCCCGTTCGCCTGGATGTCGTCGATGGTCGCCGCGGCCGCGGCCGCGTCGAGGTCGTTGACGGCGACGATGGCTCCTTGGGCGGCCAGCAACCCGGCCGTCACCTTGCCGATGCCCGCGCCCGCCCCGGTCACGATGGCGACCCTGTCTGTGAACCGCATAGCGACTCCCTCCTGAGCGATCACACCCGTCATGCCCGCACCAGTTCGCCGTGGGTCGGCGCGACTCGGGCCATGACCACCGTGGCTCGACCGGCGATCCAACCGGTGACGACCAAACCGATTCCGATCAGCGCCACTAGGCCCGCGACGGCCTGGAATCCGCCGGTCCACTGATGAAGGAGTCCGACACCAAGCGGCGCAAGAGCAGCCGGCACATAGCCCACGCTTTGGGCCATGCCCGACAGATGCGACGCGACATGGCTGTCGGGCGAGCGCAGCAGAACCATGGTCAGCGCCAGCGAGAACAGGCCGCCCTGGGCAAGGCCCTGGACGACCGCCCACACCCAGACGCCCGAGAGTGGAGCCAGCAGCAATCCCAGCAATCCGGCCGCCCCCGCGATCGACAGGACGGACGCGATCATACGCTGACCTGGCCTGCGCGTGGCGAAGGACGGAACGGTGAGGCAGGTCGCGAGCTGGACCACGATCAGGACGGAAAGGACCAGGCCCGCTGTCGCCGCATCCAGCCCCCGCTCCCTGAGAATCGGCGCCAGCCAGCCAAGGACGCAGAACGCCAGCGCCGACTGCAGCCCCATGAACAGGGCCACGCTCCAGGCCAGCGGATCTCGCCAGAGACCGGCGACCGGCTCGACCACGCCGTCGCTCCGCGCGGTCTTTCGACGAAGCTGCGGCGACCACAGCAGCACGGCCCCAACAACCGGCGCCGCCCACATCGCCAGGCCGACCCGCCAGCCGCCGCCCAAGGCTGTCTCGACCGGCACGGTGATGGCGGCCGCCAGCGCCGCGCCGCCCGAAATCGCGGTGACATAGGCTCCGGTCAGAAGGGCCGTTCGATCCTCGAAATCGCGCTTCACCAGGGTCGGCAGCAGCACATTGGCCGTGGCGATCGCGGCGCCGGCGAGAATGGAAAACGAGAACAACGCCCAGACCGGGCCCAGTGCGCGGCCCGCCGTTCCCAATCCTATCAGCGCCAGAGCGCCAAACAAGCTGCGTTCGGTTCCCCATCGGCGCGCCAACCGCGGGGCCAGCGGCGCGCAAAGGCCAAGACACAGCACCGGCAAGGTTGTCAGCAGCCCGACCTGCCAGGGCGCGAGCCCCATCGCGCGCGCGACCTCGGGCAGACGCACCGACAGGCTCGCAAACACCAGGCGCAGACAGAAGGCCGCACCGATGACGCCCGCCGCGAGCAGCAACCGGCCGCTGCGTTCGATCTGTTGCTGCGGCATCGTTTCGCCTTCGTCCCCTCCGCGCCGGAAATGATTATGTCGACGCGACTTGCCACAGATCATTCGACAGTGAGAATATCAATCTAATAACAGACCGGTGAGGAACCCCATGCTGATCGACGTCCACGCCCACCTCTTCACCCCCGGCATGCTGAACCGACATCCGTTCTGGGGTCCGTTCATGAAGCCGCAGGGGTTGACGGTCGGGCACTTCTCGCTTGGCACCAAACAACCCGCGAAGGCGGCGAACGACGCCGAGGCGGAGGCGAACCTGCTGGCCCGGATGACGCATTCGGCCAGGCTCGCGGTCATGGAGCAGCGCGGTGTCGACAAGCTGGTGCTATCCACGCCGTCGCACGCGTTCATGTACTGGGCCGGCGCGTTCGGGACCGAATACGCCAGGATCTGCAATGACGAACTCTCCGCCTTCTGCCGGGTGATGCCGGACAAGTTCGACTTCTGGGCTCACGCCAACCTCGCCGATCCGGCCGCCGCGGTCGAGGAGATCGACCGCGCCGTGCGGGTCCTGGGCGCGAAGGGTCTGTGCGTCGGCGGCACCAATTTCGATGGCATCCAGACCTATGACGAGCGCCTGTTCCCGGTCTGGGCCAAGCTGGCGGAGCTGGACGTTCCCGTCATGGTGCACGGGTTCAACCAGTCGATCTATCTGGGCGAACGCCACCACGAGGATCGGTTCGAGACCACCTCCATCGTCGGCGACTGTGTCGATGAGACCCTGTTCTTCTGGTACCTGATCTGCGGCGGCGCGCTGGACGCCTTTCCGACATTGAAGACCTATATCAGCCATGCCGGCGGCATGGCGGTGTTCCAGCTCGGCCGCCTGTCGGAACTGAACGGCGCCATGGCGCCAGACGCGAAAAACCAAAAGCCGGTGATGGACTATATGTCCAACTTCTATTTTGACTTGGACGTCCACCATCCGGCCCTGCGCCGTGCGGTGGCGGAAGTCGTCGGCGCCGACCGACTGCTCTACGGCACCAATTTCGGCGGGGCCTATGACCATGGCGACCTGACCGCCGGGATCGACCTCTCGGACGCCGACCGAGACAAGATCCGCAGCGGCAACGCGATCGACCTGCTCAAACTCGACATGGGCAAGGCCGCCCGGGTCGCCTGACGCCTCCGAGGCCGCGCGTCGTCACGACGGTCGCGCGGCCTCGGCCTTCAGGGCCTCGACTGTGCGCTGGTAGGGCTTCAGGCCCGACCAGGTCAGCCACAGGCCGAGCAGGGAGATCGGCCCCCCGACAACAGCCAGGGCGTAGGGCAAGCCGGCGTCGCTCTTGAACACATGGTCGGTCACCAGGGCGATCGACATCGGCCCGAAACCGATCCCGACCAAGCCGCCGATCAACAGGTAGACGGCCACCGCCTTGCCGCGCATCCGATTTGGGGTGATTTCCTGGACCGCGGTCGGCGCCGCCGCCTGGGCCATGCCGAAGCCCGTGACGACGACCGTCAGCAGGGCGAAGCTGAGCCAGGGCGCCCCCACCAGCGACCACGCGCAAACCGTCGGCAGCACCAAAAGCCAGGCCAGCATGGCCACCCGCAGCCGGGCGGCTGGAACGCCCCTGGCGGCCCAGCGATCGCTGAGCCAGCCGCTGATCAGGGTCCCGACCAGCCCGCCGGCCGCGACCAGCACGCCGATGATCAGGCCCGACGTCTTGGTCGGAATGTGAAACCGGCGGTCGAAGAAGGTCGGGGCCCAGGCGAGGGTCCCGTAGCCGACCAGGGCGACGACGCCCGGATAGGTCAGAACCCGCGAGAAGGTGGCGAAATGGCGTTTCAGGTGGGCGAGAAAGTCTCCCCAGCCCGCGCCGGCCTTCGACAACAGGACGGCCGCGGCGTCACGTCGCGCCGGCTCGCGGATCGTGAACAGCAGCAGCGCCAGCAGGAGACCGGGCGCGCCCGCGATCAGAAAGGTCAGCCGCCAGGGCGACACGAGCCCCACGCCCGGCAGGCTGAGGCCGGCGTCCGGGACGATGCGGGCGATCAAGGCCCCCAGGATCAGGGAGGCGCCGGACCCGATGGCCAGGGCGAGATAGTAGACGCTGAACGCCCGTCCCCGCCGCTCGGGCGAGACATAGTCGGCGATCATCGAATAGGCGGCGGGCGCCAGCACGGCCTCGCCGATGCCAACCCCCATCCGGGTCAGCACGAGCATGTTGTAGCTTTGCGCGAAGCCCGACAGAACCGTCATCACGCTCCACAGCACCATGCCGACGATGATCAAATTTCGGCGGATGGTGCGGTCGATCAGCCAGCCGAAAGGCAGCCCCGCGAAGGTGTAGAACAGGGCGAAGGCGTAGCCCTGGAGGAAGCTGAAGGCGGTGTCGGAAATGCCGAACTCGGCCCGGATCGGCCGCACCAGCAGCGCCGGCAACTGTCGATCCAGTTGCGAGAGCAGGGTCGCCACGAACAGGACCCCGATCACATACCAAGCATAGCGGATGGGCGGATAGGCCGCCTCGGCTGGCGTCGTCTGGACCTGTCCGTGCATTGTTCGCATCCTCCGCCGATGGTCGCCCTAGGGCCGGGCGTTCGCCGGAGCGCCGACGTCGCCTCTTTCGCTTCGCGCCCACGGGGTCGCGGCGCGGACGATACCCGGCCGGGCCTCCGCCCTGTCAAGGATTGTTTTGACAGCCGAATGGCGTTCGCGTTAGAGAATTCATTGAACACTATCTACCAAAGCGTTCAGAAAATGCGATAGTCGGCCGTCAGGGACGCACATCGCCCGAAGAGTCCCGCCAGGGGGCCTCGACCCAGGAGGAAATCGGATGCTGATCGATCTTCACGCCCACGCCCCGCTGCCGGGCTACTACAATCAGGATCCGCACTGGGGTCCGTTCTTCGAGAAGCACGACGACGGCCATATCCGCCTGCGCGTCGGCGAGTGGATCCTGACGCTCGGTTCACCGGAACGTCGCGCCGCGGTCAAGCGGGGCGAGACGATGGAAGTCTCCGAGTTCATGTCCAAATGGAACGACCCCAAGCACCGCTTGGCCGGCATGGACGCCTTGGGTCAGGACGCCCAGGTGCTGTCGGTGCCCTCGCATTGCTACATGTACTGGGCCGAGCCCGAGTTCGCCAACCGCTTCTCGACCACGGTGAACGACACCCTGGCCGACTATTGCGACCGTTCGGGCGGCCGGCTGATGATGTGGGCCACGGCCGCCCTGCAGGATCCGGTCAACGCCGCCAAGGAAATCCGCCGCGCCTGCACCCAGTTGGGCGCCAAGGGCCTCAGCGCCGGAGGCTCCAACTTCGGCGGCCTGGAATTCGACGACCCGCGCATGGACCCGATCTGGGAGACCCTGTGCGATCTCGACCTGCCGATGTTCGTGCACGGTTACAATCAGTCCGTGACCTGGGGCGCCAAGGCCAACACCGACAAGTACGAGACCACGGCCATCGTCGGCATGAACTACGATGAGACCAAGTGCTTCTGGTACCTGATCTGCGGCGGGGTGCTCGACCGTTTTCCGAAGCTGAAGGTCTACATCACCCACGCCGGCGGCTTCGTGCCTTACCAGCTGGGCCGCCTGGCCCAGACCATCAAGAACCTCGACGTGGTCCACAATAAGAAGGACCTCGAGGAATATCTGCCGAACTTCTGGTTCGATCCGGAGCTGCACGAGCTTCCGATGCGCCAGGCCCTGGTCGAGGTGATCGGCGCGGACCGCCTGGTTTACGGCACCAATTTCGGCGGCAGCGACGCGATCCGCGGCGACCTGACGACCGGCCTGCGGATTTCGCCGGAAGATCTCGAGAAGATCCGCTGGAAGAACGCCGCCGACCTGCTGCACATCGACCTCGACAAGATGGGTCGGGCGAACAAGTCGATCGCCGCTTAAGCTTCCCTTCGGCGGCGGCGGTCCCTCGGGGCCGCCGCGCGCCTCTGGCGCGACGTTCAGGACCCCCATGACCGATCCGACCGACTGCAAGATCTGCGGGATGCTGCAGGCCACGGCGCCGGAAGACGTGGTGTGCGACGGGCCGCACTGGGCCGTCGTCGCCATGCAGGACGTCCCCGGCATGCTGATGGCCTTCGCCCGCGACCATGACCGTGGCCCGGGGTCGCTCTCCGACGCGGCGGCGGCCGAGTTGGGCCCGCTGATCAATCGCCTCTCGGCCAGCCTGACCGCGACCGGCGCGTTCGAAAAGACCTCCGTGATCTATCTCGGCGACAACGCCCTCCATACCCACTTCATGCTGCTGGGCCGCGAGCCTGGGGACGAGCGCGTCTTCGACAACGCGCCACTGCTCGCTCGCTTCGCCGGCAAGGACCGCGATCGCGCTCGCGCCATCGTGGCTGATTTGCGCGGCGCCGTGCGCGGGCCGGCGACGCGCCCAATCTCCGCCTGATCAACGCCGCAGGAAAAGCTGATGAAACTCGCTCGATGCACGGACGGCGGCGCCCCGTTCTGGGCCCTGGTCGATCCCGACGCCGACACGGCGCGCCCACTCGCCGGCGGGATTTCCGAATGGGGCCCGGGCGTGACGCGGGGCGGCGGCGAGAGCGCCCTGACCTTCAAGGGGCCGGCGCGCGCCCTGTCGTCGCTCCGCCTGCTGGCGCCGTGCGACAACACCAGCAAGGTGGTCATCGCCGGGGCTAACTACAGCAAGCATCTGGTCGAGTTCGGCGTCGCCGCGCCGACCCAGCCGATCGCCTTCCTCAAGGCCTACGGCGCCCTGATCGGCGCTGAAGACCCGATCCGCTACCCTCCCCTGACCGAGCAACTCGACTATGAGTGCGAGCTCGTGGTGGTGATCGGCGACGACAACATCGACCTTCGCGATCCCCTCGCCTCGGTGCTCGGCTACACCGCGGGCAACGACGTCAGCGCGCGGGATCTCCAGCGCAGCGGCCCCCCGGGCATCGGCATGGATCTCTATGCGGCGAAGAGCCAGGACAAGGCGACGCCCGTCGGCCCCTGGATCGTGACCCGCGACGAGTTTCCGGCCGGCAGCCCGGACTTGCGCCTGTCGACCGCGGTCAATGGCGAGGTCCGTCAGGACGGCACGACCGCCGACATGACCTGGGACGTCGCCGAGCTGATCCGGTTCGTACAGCCGCGGGTCAGTTTCGGCGTGGGCGACCTTCTGTTCACGGGCACCCCGGAGGGCGTCGGTCAGGGATCAGGCCGCTATCTGAACCCCGGCGACCTGGTCGAAGTCACGCTCCAAGGCGTCGGCGCCTTGCGAAACCGCGTGGCCCCCCGGGCCGGCTGACGGCGCTCTCAACCACGCTTGAGCGCGCCGAGAATGGTGTCGACCGTCCGCTGCAGACGAAGCGCCAGAGGCTTGCCTTCGCGCGGGAAGACCACGGTTTCGCTCAACGCCAGGCGAACCATCATTTCGGCGATGGCGCTGCGATCGACCTCCGTGCCGATCTCCTGCTCCCAAGCGTCGAACACGGTTTCCAGCGCGGTCAGCACGCGGGCGATGAAGTGATCGAAGTTCGACTCGAAGTATTGCAGCACGAAGGCCGGTTCGGCGTGAAGGAAGTGGGACCCTCGCCGGGTCTCATTGTTGGAAACGCTGTATTTCAGGAAGGCGGCGAACCGTTCCGCCGGGGTGTCGCACCCCTCCACCGCGTGGCTCAGTTCGTTGTCGGTTTCGGTCCTAAGACGCAGAAGCACGGCTTCAAGGACCGCCTCCATCGACGGGAAATATCGGTACAGGGTCCCGCGCGAAACGCCGGCTTCGTCGCAGACTTCCTGGGCCGTGATGCGCGGAGTGCCGTGATTCATCATCACGTTCTGCGCGGCGTTGATGATGTTCTCGATGGTCTTGGCCGCCCTCGGATCCGGCCGCCGTGCGCGAACGGACGCCGTCGGAGCAACGTCCGTGACGATGTCCGAATGCTTGGCCGGGATTTCCGGACGAGCCTTTCGGGCGCTGACGGTCATTGCGTGGGGTGCTCCAGGTTGTCGTGCTCAGCCTAACTTGCGCCGCCGCTACACGCAAACCAGCGCTATCCGCTCCAGGAAAATAATTGAGACAAAAATTCGCATTTTGACTAGAAAATATCAGATCAACCGGCTCGCCAGAAGCCTCGAGGAAACACACATGCATATCGATCTTAGCGCCAAACGGGTGATCGTGACTGGCGCGAGCCGAGGAATCGGACGCGCCACCGCGGCCGCCTTCGCCCGTGAAGGCGTGCGGCTGGCGATCTGCTCGCGCAGCCCCGAGACGTTGTCCGTCGTCGCCGAGGAGATGCGCGCGTTGGGCGCCGCGGAGGTCATGGCGGTCGCCCTGGACGTCCGCGACACGGCCGCCGTCCGCGCCTTCGTGGACCAGGCGGCGGCGGCCTGGGGCGGGGTGGACGTGCTGGTCAACAATGCCGGCCAAGGTAAGGGCGGCAGTCTCGACACCCTGCAGCCCGAGGACATCCTGGACCACGCCGACAACATCCAGGTCGCCCATTTCCGGTTCGTGCAGGCGGTCGTGCCACACATGCGCAAGCAGCAATGGGGGCGGATCATCAACATCAACGCCTTGGCCGGCGCCCTGCCGACGCCGGACGGCATCCCCTCCGTGACCAACCGGGCCGCCGGGATCGCCCTGTCCAAGCTGCTCGGGCAGCAATTGGCCAAGGACAATATCCTGGTCAACAGCCTGAACATGGGTTGGATCGACACCGGTCAGTGGGACCGTCACTACAAGGAAATGCCGCCGACCATCACGCGCGAGGAGTTTCTCGAAATGGTCGTCAAGATCGTGCCGCTCGGCCGGTTCGGTCGTCCCGAGGAGGTCGCCAATGTCTGCATTTTCCTGGCCAGCGATCTCGCCACCTTCCTGAGCGCGGCCTCGATCGACGTCTCGGGCGGTCTCCAGGGCGCGATCGCCTACTACCCCACCCTGAAGCGCGAGATGCAGGAGATGGGTTTGGAGCGGCAGGCCGCCCTGGAGACGGCGACTTCGGCCTAGTGAGCCTCGCCCTGAGGATAGAGCGCCAGCCGGGCGATATTCGCGTGATCCGGCTGCTCCAGCATGAAGCGGATGGCGCGCGCGATATCCTCGGGGTCGAGCGCGATCGGATTTTCGATCTTGGCCGCCGCCGTCATCTTGTCGAACATCTCGCTCGAGGTCGAACCTGGCGCGATGGTGCCGACCTTGACGCCGGCGCCGGCCAGTTCGATGCGCAGGGACTGGGTGAAGGCTTCGAGCGCATGCTTGAGGCCGCCGTAAACTCCGCCTGCGCGCGAGATCAGATAGGCGCTGATGCTCGACACATTGATGATCGCGCCTGAGGACTGGCCGCGGAACTCCCGAGCGAAGACGTAGGAGGTGCGCACCACCGCCTCGAAGTTCACGCGGATCATGTAGCTGACGGCCTCGAGATCGATGGTGTCCATCGTTCCGACCGCCATGACCCCGGCGTTGTTGATCACGACGTCGGCGCGTCCAAATCGCTCCTTGGCGAGCGCCAGCAACTGCTCGGGCACGCCGGGCTCGGCGATGTCGGCGGCCAGCAGGGCGCTCGGGCCTGGCAAGGTCGAGGCCAGCGCCTCGAGTTTCTCCATCCGGCGGCTCGTCAGCACCAGATTGCATCCAGCCCGGCTCAGGTCCAGCGCCGTCGCCGCGCCGATCCCGGCCGAGGCGCCCGTGAGGACGACGGTTTTTCCATTCAGCTCCATTGGCCGGGGGCCTTTCTCATGCCGTCGATGATCGGTCGCATGTCCGCCACGCTGGGCAGGTGCGCCGTGAAGCCGCCGTCGACCGACAGGATCTGGCCGGTGACATAGGAACTCAGGTCGGACGCCAGGAAGACCACCATGTTGGCGATGTCGCGCGGCGTGCCCAGACGCGGCACCAGGCAATGGCTCAAGAAGATGTCCTGGATATGCGCGGGCAGCCTCTGCTCCATGCCGGGCTGGATGATCAGGCCGGCGGCGATGGCGTTCACCCGCACGCCCTTGGGGCTGTAGGCGGTCGCGAGATGACGGGTCAGGGCGTTCACCGCCGCCTTGCTGGCCGCATAGGCGAAATTGCTGACGTCGCCCGACAGGGACTGGCCCGACGAGATGTTGACGATCGAACCGCCGCCTCGCGCCAGCATCGACGGGATCGCGTATTTGCAAAACAGCATCGGCCCGCGCGCATTGATCGACTGGACCTGGTCCCACAGCTCGACCGGCATGTCGGGGATGTCGAGGTCGCGCGACGAGAAGCCGGTCGCGCCGGCGTTGTTGTCGAGGATGTCGACGCCGCCGAAGGTCTCCGCCGCGAAGTCCGCCACCGCGCGGATGTCGTCCTCGTTGGTGATGTCCCCGGCCTTGCAGACGACATCATGGCCCTGGCTCTTCAGACGCTCCGTCACCGCCAAGAGCTCCGGCGCCCGCAGGTCGGTGAGCACGACGCGCGCGCCCTGCTCCGCCAGGGCCAGCGCCGTTTCCGAGCCGATCGACCCGGCCGCTCCGGTGACCAGCGCCACCTTGCCTTCAAGTAACGCCATTCCTGGTCTCCCCTTCGTCGGCTTCAGCCGCCCTGTTGTTCCATCTCGGCGACGTTCGGCGGCCGCGATTGATAGCCTGGCATATGCAGGCCGCCGTCGACGTTGATCAGTTCGCCGGTGACGAAGCGCGACATCTCCGACGCCAGAAAGACCGCGACGGGCGCGACATCCTCCTCGGGATCGCCGTTACGCAGCAGCGGCTTTCGAGACGCCGCCATTTCGGCGAAGCCTGGCATGGCTTCCGCCATCTTGTGGAAGACCGTGCCCATGGCCGCCGGCGACAGCAGATTGACCCGGATGTTGAACCGGCCCCACTCGTGCGCCGCGCTACGCGTGAGGCCCCGAAGCGCCGACTTGGTGATGTTGTAGTCGGCGTTCAGCCAGGCGGCCGTCTCCACGTCGATCGAATAGAAGTTGATGATCGAGCCGCCGCCCCGCGCCGCCATGTGGGGCCGCGCCGCCTGCATCGCCCACCAGCCAGCCCAGAGCCCCGAATGCAGGGTGCTGTCCAGCATCTCGTCGGTCTTCTGCTCCAGCAGAACCTTGGGGCTGAGGGTGAAGGCGTTGTTGACCAGGATGTCGATGCCGCCGAACAGATCGACCGCCGTCTGCACCGCGCCTTGAATCTGCTCCTTGACGCGCACATCGGCCTTGATGACCTCGGCTCGCCCGCCGAGTTCCTCGGTCAGCTCCTTCTTGATGGACGCGCAGTATTCCTCGTTGAATTCGGCGACCAGAACCGTCGCGCCTTCGCGGATGAATTTGCGGGCGATGCCTCGGCCGATGCCGCCGCCCCCGCCGGTGACCAGGGCGACCTTGCCGTCGAGGAGCCCCATCAGCGCACCTCCTCGGGCGTCCTGACGGTCGTGCCCAGAATGGGCCCGACCAGTTCGTGACCCCAGTAGCTGAGGCGCTCGGCGTTCAGCTCGAACGGATCGCCAGGCCAGGGGTGGGTTTCGGCGATGACCTCGACGGCGAAGCCCGACGGGCTGAAGTGATAGAAGGAGAAATGCGGATCCTGGGTATGCTGGCCCAGGGTCATCTGCACCGGAATCTGGCGCTTGTTGACGATGTCCCAGGTCTCGCCGACGTCCCGGAGGTCGCCGGTCAACAGACCCACGTGCTGGATGCCCATGCGGCCTGGCGCGTACCCATAGCCGATGTCGTGGCTGGTCAGGTTGTTCAGCCCGGCGCGATAGAAGCCAGTCTTGCCCTTGCCGGCCCCCGAGCCATACCACTGGAAGCCCATGATATTGATCAGGAAGTCGTCGAGCTCGGGGCCATATTCCGGCGTGATCACCACCACATGCCCAAAGCCGCGGCCATAGGTGTTGAAGCCGCCGTGGCGTCGGCCGGGCACGAACGAGTCCGGCTCGCCCTTCTGGCCGTAGAAGAGCTCGTACTGGTAGCCGACCGGGTCCTTGAACCGCACGACATCGCGGACCGCGCGGCGGGCCTTGAGGTCGTCACCGCCCTGCTCCACCGCGATCCCGGCGTCCTGAAGCTTCTTGACCGCCTTCTCGAACGCGATCCGGTTGACGCATTCCCAGCCGATATAGCTCAGCTTGTCGATCGGGCCGGGCTGGAAGGCGAAGCGATAGCGCCGGTCGTCCATCTTCAGATAGAGCGCATCGGGTTCGTCCTCCGGCGATGGCGCTATGGCCAGGCCCAGAACCTCGGGTCCGTAGCTGCGCCACGCCTCGATATTGGGGCTTTCAAAGCCCAGATAGCCGATACCCCGGATATCCATGGTCCAGATCCTCGTCTTGTCGGTTCGCTAGCAGGCGGTCGTGCCGCCATCGATGATGATGTCAGCGCCGGTGATGAAGGCCGCTTCGTCGGTGGCCAGGAAGGCGGCCATGCCGACGATGTCCTCGGGCTCGCCGGGGCGGCCAAGGGGAATGCTGGCTGTCAGCTGAGCGCGGACGGCGGGATTGTCGACGAAGGCGCGCGTTCCCGGCGTGATCACGAAGCCGGGGCTGATGCTGTTGGCGCGAATGCCCAACGGGGCCCCTTCCAGCGCCATCTGGCGGGTCATGGCCACCACGCCGCCCTTGGTCGCATTGTGGGCGATCGTGCCGTTGCCGCGCGACCCCTGCCATCCAGCGGTCGAGGCCACGTTGATGATCGAACCGCCCTGTTTGGCCAGGTGGAGCCAGGCGAACTTCGTCGTCAGGAAGACCAGATCGAGCTCGTTGCGGATCGTGAAGCGCCAGTCCTCGACCGACAGCTCGGCGATCGATCCAAACTTCGCGGCCGAGGCGTTGTTGTAGAGGATGTCGATCCGACCGTGATCGGTGACCGCCCGCTCGATCCAGGATCGGGCCCCGTCCGGATCGCCAAGATCGCAGACCATCGTGGTCATCTGCCCCCCGGCCTCGGCGACCAGACGCGCCGTCTCGGCGTCGGCCTTGGCGTTCACGTCGCAGCCGACGACGATCGCCCCGTCGGCCACGAACCGAAGCGCCGCCGCTCGGCCTTGTCCGCCCCCGGTCCCCGAGATCAGGGCGACGCGTCCTTCCAGCCGACGCGTCATGCCGCGACCTCGCCGCGCGCATCGCGGGCGTCCAGTTCCAGCCGGATGGCGGCGTGCTTTTCACGGGTCAACGGATAGGTGAAGGCCAGCCAGGCGCCGAGCAGGAACAGCACCGCCGACGGCCCCGCGAACACCATTTCCAGGCCCGAGATGGCCTGCGGCGCGTTGGCCGCCATCAGCGCCGGCTTGTAGCCGACCAGGGCCAGGGCGGCGAACGACAGGCCCACCGCCAACGCGCCGCCCAGTTTCCAGCTGCTGATCAGCAGCGCGTAAAGGACGGCGGTCTGGTCGGAGCCCGACTCGAGTCTCAGCTCATCACCCGCATCCGCCATCATGGCGCGCGGCAACAGGTTGAAGGCCCCGAACGACAGGCCCCATCCCATCATGCCCAGCGACACCGCCAGCAGGTTATGGTCCGGAAGGAAGATGAAGGCGACGCTGACGATCGCGGCGAGAACTCCCGTAATCCCCAGGACGAAATGCTTGTCGAGCCGGCGCGCCAGCCAGGCGACGGCGGGCACGGTGATCATCGCCGTGACGACCTGGGCGATCAGGACGACGCCGACAGCGCTGCGGTCCAGCCCCTTGGCGGCCGTGACGAAGAACACCAGCATGGCCGACGCCGTGCCGAATCCGAGACCAAACAGCAGGTCGATCGCGGCGATCCGAAAGACGGCCTGACGGCCGACGACGGACAGGTATTCCTTGACCCCGACGATATGCCTTTGGGCGACGGCCGCGGCTTCGGGCACGCGCCAGGCGGCCAGGGCCACCGCGGGCGCCATCAGGACGATGATGATCCATCCCATCAGCTGAGTGGGCGTCAGGCTGGTCTCGCCGAGCTTGGCCGAGATGATCGGGAAGCCCATCACCGTCAGAATGCCCAGGAGCGAGGCGAACTGCAGCCACGCGTAGACCCGCGAGCGCTCGTCGTAACCGGCCGCGAGGCCGGACGCGAGCGCCAGTTGCGCCAGGGAGAGGATCGACCAGCCCAGGAAACTCGCCGTCAGGGTCGCCAGCAGATAGAGCGGCCCCACGCCTGGCCGGGCCATGAACAACAGATAGACGGCCAGCATCAACGCGGGCGCGCCGAGGATCAGCCACGGGCGGTAGCGCCCCCAGCGGGTGCGGGTCCGATCCATCGCCGCGCCGAGCAGCGGATCGACGACGATGTCGAACACCCGCACGCTGGTGAAGATCAGCCCGATCACCGCGAGCGGCAGGCCCAGAACGGTGGCGTAGTGTTCCGGGATCATGACGACGAGCGGCAGCGACAGCGCCGTCAGCGGCACGCCCAGCAAGGACAATGACAACAGACCAGGCAGCCTGCGATGGCCCTTGGCGCCAGCCGTCGAGCCGGATGCGACCGAAAGGGCCGTCATCCCGCTACGGCTTCGACGACGAGGGCGCCCTGGGGGCAGGACTCGGCGCCCTCGATGGCTCGCGCCAGCAGTTCGGCGGGCACGATATCGGTGGTCAAGACCACCAGGCCGCCCTCGAGCCGATAGATCTCCGGGCAGATCTCAACGCAGGTGCCGTAGCCGCAGCAGGCGCTGCGGTCCGCGATGACGCGATGCGGGGTCGCCTCTGAACTCATCTTCTTCCTCCGTGCCGGGCGCCCCTTGGGAGCTTCTCCGGGGGCCAACGGCCCGTCGTTCCTCACTGAATCGAAGAGTTGCATTTTCTATACAGAAATGCCACCTCTGTTCAAAATTATATGGCGCCTAGCGCTGCGGAGGAACACCATGCTGGACCGGACACGGACGACGCTTTCCGACGGGACGACGATCGACGACCTGATCAACGTGCAGACCCGAGAAGTCCAACTTCGCACCATCTCGGACCCGGAACTTTACGACATCGAGATGCGCAAGGTGTTCGGAAAGACCTGGCTGCTGCTGGGCCATGAAAGCGAAATTCCAAACTCGGGCGACTTCATCACGCGCCTGATGGGCTCGGACCCGGTGTTGATCACGCGCCAGAAGGACGACTCGATCAAGGTCATGCTCAACGTGTGCCCGCACCGCGGCATGCGCGTCTGCACCAGCGACGCCGGCAACGCCAAGGTTCACACCTGCATCTATCACGGCTGGGCCTTCAAGAATGACGGCGACTTCATCGGCGCGCCGGTGGCCGGTGAGCAGATGCACGGCGCCATCCTGCCCAAGGAAAAACTCGGCCTGACCCAGGCGCGCACCCATCTCTACGGCGGCCTGATCTTCGCCACCTGGAATTTCGAAGGCCCGTCGTTCGACGAGTTCCTCGGCGAAATGAAGTGGTATTACGACATGCTGTTCCAGCGCACCGACAAGGGCCTCGAAGTCCTCGGTCCGCCGCAGCGCTTCACCATCAAGGCCAACTGGAAGACGGCCTGCGAACAGTCCGCCGCCGACGGCTTCCACACCCTGACCCTGCACCGCTGGCTGGGCGAGTTCGCCAAGTTCGGCGACGGCGACCTGACCACCTCGATGTACGGCACCGAGGTCGGATCCCTGCAAGGCCACGCCCTGCGCTGCATGCCCGTCGCCAACAAGTTCAAACAGGCCGCTGGCTTTCGGGACGGCAATCTGACGCTCGAGGAGAAGCTGGCGATCGTGCCGCCTCCCGGCATCACCAAGGAAATGCTGCCTGAGCTGATCCGAAATCTGACGCCCGAACAGCTGGGCCTGCTAGTCGATAGTCCGCCGCAGGTCGGCGGCATGTTCCCCAATGTGCTGATCGCCTTCATCTATGTGCCCCAGCCCGACGGCGAGATCATCGGCCTGACCTCCTTGCACACCTACATCCCCAAAGGTCCGGACGAGCTGGAGTTCTGCAACTACATCCTGGCCGAGAAAGACGCGCCGGAAGAGCACAAGCAGAAGGCGCTGCAGTTCGCGGTGCGGATGCTGGGCACCTCGGGCATGGTGGAGCAGGACGATTCCGACACCTGGCCCCACATCACCCAGACGGCCAAGGGCGCCGCCGCGCGCAACGTCACGATGAAGTATCAGGCCGTCTGCACCACCCCTCCCCGGCCCGACTGGCCCGGTCCGGCCCTGGTCTATGAAGGCTTCACCAAGGACGACACCCAGTGGAACTGGTGGTTGGCCTATCGCAACCTGATGAACGCCGCCCTCTGATCATCGCCGCCACCATCGGGACCTCATCGCCATGACCACGAACACCGCCATTTCCACCGACGCGGACGTCGCCTCGGACGTCGCCTTCCGGCCCAACCGCGTGCCGCTTGGTTCGCCCGCCTATAATCAGATCGCCGAGTTCCTCTACGAGGAAGCCTGGCTGCTGGACGAAATCCGCCTGGCCGACTGGGTCGCGCGCCTCGACACCGACCTGCGCTATACTTGCCCGGTGCGCCAGACGCGGCCGCTGCACCAGCATGCGGCCTCGATCGTCCGCACCGTGATGCACTTCGACGAGACCTACGCCTCGATCCGGGGGCGGGTCGGGCGCATCACCGACACCCGTAGCGCCTGGGCCGAGGATCCGCCCTCCCGCACTCGGCGCCTGATCACCAATATCCTGGTCGAGTCGACGGACAATCCCGACGAGTTCGAGGTGCAGAGCTACCTGCTGTGCAGCCGCAGCCGGTTCGAGGAGACCAATCTGCTGTTCCTCAGCTGCGTCAGGCACGATCTGCTACGCCGCCACGGCGCGAGCTTCAAACTGGCGCGCCGCGAGATCATCGTCGACCAGACGGTCCTTGGCTTTCCCAACCTCGCCATCTTCCTCTGAGCTGACGCCCCATCAGCTTGTTTCTCGGCCCAGCGCGCCGGGTCGCGGCCGATGCACGCCTCACGACGCACCTTAGGAAACCTCGCCCATGCGCGCCGCCGTCATTTCCGGCAACGGAGCCGCCCCGGTCCTTCAGGATTTTCCCGAACCGACAGCCCAGACCGGATCGGTCCTGATCGAGGTCGACACCGCCGGCCTGGGGGGCTGGGACGTTCTCGGCGCCTATCGCCTGGGCGTCCAGTATCCCTGCGTCATCCGGGGCGAGGGCGTCGGCCGCGCCGAGGACGGGCGCCGGGTCTATTTCGGCGAACGATCGGTCGCGCCCTGGGGGGCCTGGGCCGACAAGACTCTGGTGCCCGCCGCGGAGGTCTGGGACGTACCTGACGACGTCGACGACCGCACCGCCATCACCATGGGCATCGCCGGCACCGGCATCCTGGTGCCGCTGGAAGCTGCGAACATCCAGCCGGGCGAGAGCGTCCTGATCCTGGGCGCCACCGGCGTGCTCGGACAGATCGGCCTGCAGTTGGCCCGCAGCCTTGGGGCCGGCCGGGTCGTGGCGGCCGCCCGCAGCCAGA
>JAQGIN010000146.1 GCA_028291125.1 Caulobacter sp. | reverse complement strand
ATCTAACCTTTCCATACGGCCCTCCCCCATCGCCGGGGAGGGCTGTATGTAGGCGTCATGACCGACGCGGAATCCCCGTCCAACGCGCCCGCCTATTCCGTCTCGGAACTGGCCTTCGCCCTCAAGCGCACGCTCGAGGAGGCCTATGGCTTCGGCGCCGGGGAGGGCTGTATGTAGGCGTCATGACCGACGCGGAATCCCCGTCCCACGCGCCCGCCTATTCCGTCTCGGAACTGGCCTTCGCCCTCAAGCGCACCCTCGAGGAGGCCTATGGCTTCGTCCGCCTGCGCGGCGAGCTATCCAAGGTCACCCACCACTCCAACGGCCACGTCTATCTGACCATCAAGGACGACAAGGCCGCGCTGGACGGCGTCGTCTGGAAGACCTCCGTCCGTGGCCTGGGCGTGCGGCCGGAGCAGGGCCTCGAGGTCATCGTCACCGGCAAGATCACCACCTATCCGGCCGGATCGCGCTACCAGATCGTCATCGACACCATGGAGGCGGCCGGGGTCGGGGCGCTGCTCGCGCAGCTTGAGCGGCTGAAAGCCAAGCTGGCCGGAGAAGGCCTTTTCGAAGCCAGCCGCAAAGCGCCCCTGCCGTCGATGCCGGCCGTGGTCGGGGTGATCACCAGCCCGACCGGGGCGGTGATCCGCGACATCCTGCATCGCATCCGCGACCGCTGGCCGTGCCGGGTGATGGTCTGGCCGGTGGTGGTGCAGGGCGATCAGGCCGCCGCCCAGGTGGCCGCCGCCATCGCCGGCTTCAACGCCATCGCCCCGGGCGGAACAGTCCCCCGCCCCGACGTGCTGATCGTCGCCCGCGGCGGCGGCTCGGTCGAGGACCTCTGGGCGTTCAATGACGAGGCCCTGGCCCGGGCCGTGGTCGCCGGGACCATCCCGCTGATCTCGGCGGTCGGCCACGAGACCGACACCACCCTGATCGACTTCGTCTCCGATCGTCGCGCCCCCACCCCCACCGCCGCCGCCGAGATGGCCACTCCGGTGCTGGCCGAGCTGAAGAGCCTGATCGCCGACTACGAGCGGCGCTTGAGCCGCTGCGGCGGCCGAGCGGTCGAGGAGCGCCGCACCCGCCTGATCAGCGCCGCCCGCGGCCTGCCCCGGCCGGCCGACCTGCTGGCCCTGGCCCAGCAGCGGCTGGACATCGCCGTGCGCGGCCTGCCGCGGGCCGACGACCTCACCGCCCCGGCCCGCCGCCGCTTCGACGCCGCCGCCGGCCGGCTGGACGCGGCGCTGGCCCGCAACACCGCCGTCCACGCCCAGGACCTGCTGAAGGTCACGGCGCGGCTGTCGCCGGAAACCCTGAACCGCCAAGGCGCGGCCAAGGCCGAGCGGCTGGCGGGTCTGGGCGGCCGGCTCGACGTCGCCGCGCGCCGCGCGCCCGACCGCGTCGCCCAGCACGCCCGCCTGCCGGCGCTCTGGGACCGTCTCAACGCCGCCGGCCAACGGCGTCTGACCCGCGACCGCGAGCGGCTGAACGGCCTCGACAAGCTGCGGCTGTCGCTCGATCCCAACCGGCCGCTGGAGCTCGGCTTCGCCTTGGTGCACCGGGCCGACGGCTCGATCGCCCGCTCGGCCGCGCAGCTGTCGGCCGGCGAATTGGTCAAGCTGCAGTTCAAGGCCGGCGAGCGCGCCGCGGTGATCGACGGGACGCCGCTTCCCGCCGCGCTGACCCCGCGCCCGGCCAAGCCGCGGTCGACAACACCAAAAGCTGATCAGGGCGATCTGTTCTGATCGCCCCGCTTGGCGTAAAACACCGCCATGAACGCTTATGACCGCAATCTCGGCAAACTCGGCGGCCTGGCCGTGCTGCACTATGGCGACGGCGAATACGCCGTGCTGACGCCCGGCGACTTCGTGCTGTGCGCCACGACCGGGGCCAGGATTTCGCTGGAAGCCCTGCGCTACTGGAGCCCCGAGCTGCAGGAAGCCTATTCCACCCCGGCCGAGGCCCTCAAGCGCTGGCAGGCGACCCAGGCGGGCTGACCCCTGGGCCGGCCCGCCGGGCGACTTTAGGAACACGCCCCCGTCGGCGTGTGGCGCAAGGCGCGGCCGGGCCGCGCCCCGGTCAGCTTGCCGGCTTCGATGGCGGGCGCGCCGTTGACCAGCAGGGCGTCGACCCCGACGCTCAGTTCGCGCGGATGCACATAGTCGGCCTTCGGGGCGTAGGTCGCCGGATCGAAGACCACGACATCGGCGTAGTAGCCGGCGCGCAGATAGCCGCGATGGTCCAGCTTGAACATGTCGGCCGTCAGGCCGGTGGAATGGCGGATGAAGTTGGCCAAGGTGATGACCTTGCGCTTTTGCACATAGACCGCGTACTTCTCCGGGAAGGTCGCGTACTGGCGGGGATGGCCGTTGGAGCCGTCCGAGCCGGTGACCACCCAAGGCTGCTTCATGATCAGATCGACGTCGGAATCGATCATGTTGAACGAGGCGACGCTGGTCTTCTTCGGGGCCTCGCGGATCACCCGCAGGGCGGCGTCGAGCGGGTCGAGGTTCCAGATCTTGGCCATCTCCGACAGGCGCTTGCCGGTCCAGGGGGCGTCGGCCCCGGTCAGCAGCATCGAGTCCGCCCCGCCGCGGCGCCGCAGGTTCTCGGCCATTTCGGCGCGGATCTTGGCCAGGGTGGCCGGATCGTCCAGCCGCTTGATCAAGGCTTCGTAACCGCCGTCCACCGACCAGCGCGGCAGCAGGGCGGCGTCCAGGCTGGTGCCCGAGGCCAGCCACGGATACTGGTCGGCGGTGACGTCCTGGCCGGCGGCGCGGGCGTCGTCGATGATCTTGATCACCGCCGGGGCCTGGCCCTGCAGGTCGACGCCCAGGGCCTTGAGGTGGGCGAAGTGGACCGGCATGCCGGCCTCCTTGCCGATCCGGATGGCCTCGCGCACCGAGTCCAGCAGGCCGATGGTGTAGGACGACTCGTCGCGCTGGTGGGTGTCGTAGACGCCGCCGCGGCTGCCGGCCTCCTTGGCCACGGCGATCACCTCCTCGGTGGTGGCGAAGCTCTGCGGCGCGTAGAACAGCCCGGCCGACAGGCCGATGGCGCCCTCGCACATGCCCTTGCGGACTAGGCCCTTCATCTGGTCGAGCTCGGCGGCCGTCGGGGCCCGCGCGTCCTGGCCCAGCACCCGCCCGCGCACCGCGCCGAAACCGACATAGGCCGCCAGATTGGTGCCGACCTGCTCGGCCTCGAACTTGGCGAAGTCGTCCTTGACATCCGGCGTGCCGTAGCCGTCGACGCCGATGAAAATCGTCGAGACGCCCTGGGTCAGCCAGGGCGCATTGGCGCGCACCGCCGCGTCGGGCGAGCGGATATAGCTGTCGGGATGGGTGTGGGCGTCGATGAAGCCCGGCGCGACGATCTTGCCCTTGGCCTGGATCGTATGCTTGGCCTGATAGGCGGCGCTGGCGGCGCCGACATAGACGATCTTGTCGCCGACGATGGCGACGTCGCCGACGAACGGCGCCTGCTCGGCCCCGGTATAGATCGTGCCGCCCTTGATGATCAGGTCGACGGG
This sequence comes from Caulobacter sp., assembly GCA_028291125.1. Classification (GTDB taxonomy): domain Bacteria; phylum Pseudomonadota; class Alphaproteobacteria; order Caulobacterales; family Caulobacteraceae; genus Caulobacter. Next base: position 8,962 of record JAQGIN010000146.1, on the reverse strand, counting down.
TTCGGCGGCGCGGGCGGCCGAGGCGCCGGCCAGCAACGCGGCGACGCAGGCGGAGGCGACGAGCTTGAAGGACGATTTGGTCATGAAAGACCCCACTGAAATCTGAACGGTCCGGCCCGGCCGGCTTGAGCGTCGAGGGCGCGCCGCCCGCTGGAAGCGGGCGGCGACATCCTTCCTAGTACTTGAAGCGCACGCCCATGCTGTAGCGTCGGCCGATCACGTCATGCACCGAGGCCGTGGCCGGGCTGCCGAAGATGAAGTTGTACGGCGCCACCGGCGGGTCGTTGTCGAGCAGGTTATTGACCGCGCCGAACAGCTGCAGCGAGCGGTCGTGGTCGCGCTCGAAGGTGTAGGACACCGTCGTATTGACCAGGAACTCGCTGTCGACGTGGTTGTCGTTATAGGTGAGATTGACGTCATAGAGGCCAGGACCGGTGTAGCGGCCTTCGACATAGGCGCGGAACGGGCCGTTGTCGTAGGTGACGCTGGCCATGCCGCGCCAGTGCGGCCCGCCGGCGCCGACCACGCCGCCGGTGTTGACGGCGGTGGTGCCGTCATTGGTGACGAACTCCTCGACATAGGAGGCCAGCAGCCGCAGATCGACCGAGCCCGGCAGGCTGGCCGCCACCCGCTCGAGCGGCATGGTGTAGCTCACCTCGCCGTCGAAGCCGCTGGTCTTCAGCGCGCTCAGATTGATGTTGGTCCGCATGATCTCGTTGATCCGGCCCGTGGCGGCGTCGCGGGTGATGAACGAGCACAGGTCGGTGCTGCCGGCCTGACAGCGGCTGATGATGTTCTGGGCGCTCAGGGTGGCGATCGCCCCCTTCAGCTCGATGTTGTAATAGTCGAGCGAGGTCTTCAGGCCCGGCGCCCAGCTGGGGCTGTAGACGACGCCGGCGGTGATGGTGTCGGCCTTTTCGGGGGAGAGGCCAAGATTGCCCTGCTGGGGCGTCCGGGCCGTGTATTGCGAGCCGTCCTTGGGATCGGTGATCGTCGAGAAGGTCAGGACATAGGTCGAGAACAGCTCGTTGAGGTTCGGGGCGCGGATGTCGCGCGACCGGGTGGCGCGCAGGCGCAGATCGTCATTGACCGCCCAGCTAAGACCCGCCTTCCAGGTCCAGACGGTGCCGCTGGTGCTGTAGTCGGTGACGCGGGCGGCGGCGTTGAGGTCCAGGGACTTGGCCAGCGGCGCGCCGGCCAACAGCGGCACGACGGTTTCGGCGAAGGCTTCCTTGACGTCGTAATGGCCCTTGAGCGGCTTGGGATTGCCGATCGCGAAGCCGCTGGCCGCCGACCTGGCGTCGACGATCTGGTTGACCGACTCGCGGCGGTATTCGACGCCGCTGGCCAGCGAGACCTTGCCGGCCCAGGTCGAGAACGGCTCGCCCTGGATGTTGAAGGCGCCGGCCGTCTCGTCGATGTGGGACATCAGCGTCTGGTCGCCGGTGACGTAGTCGATGGCGGCGGCCGAGGGCGAGCCATTGCCAAACAGGTTGATCGGCACGCAGCCGTTGGTCGGATTGGTCAGGGTCGAGCGGCAGACGATCTGGTTGGTCGGGCTGACGACCGCGTCCATGGCGTTGGTGAAGTTGGCGGCGATGCGGTTGTTCAGCACCTTGGCGCTGTAGCGCGTGCGGCCGTATTCGGCGTTGGTGTTCCAGGTCCAGCCGTCGCCGAACGAGCCCTTGAGGCCGACGGCCAGGCGGCCGGTGGCGTTGGCGTCGTCGACGACATTATAGGCGATGTCCTGGTTGATCCGCCCCATCTTGAACGAGGTGACGTTGTTGCTGACCATCAGGGCCCGGACGCTGGCCGGCAGATAGGCGTTGTCGCGATTGATCGTCAGCGTGCCCAGATCGTAGGAGGTGCTGAGATTGAACTTGGTGCGCGCATAGGCGAACGAGGCTTCGACGAAGCCTTCGATATTGTCGGTCAGGTCATAGGTGGTGCGGGTGAACAGGCTGGCGCGCTCGAGCGGCGTCACCAGATTGATCAGGTCGCCCGGATAGATCCCCTCGCCGCCGGTCATGTATTGCGAGCCGACATTGGTCCCGTACTGGAATTGCGACGTCGCGCCGCCCGGCAGGAACTGAAGACCCTTCAGCGGGCCGGCGGTGATCAGCCCGCCCAGGGTGGCCACCGAGACGCCGACATTGGGCGCGATCAGGTTCTGCGGCTGACCGTTGCCGGGCGCATAGGCGGGGTTGGAGATGGTGGCGTAGTGCTTCTTGAACCAGTCGCGGTCGCTGCCGACGCCGTCGTTCTTGGTGTATTCGCCGCCGGCCATGAAGTGGCCGCGGCCGTCGGCGAAGCTGTGCCCGCCCGACAGGCCGACATGGGTCTCCTTGGCGTCGCCCCGCTCGGAGACGCCGTACTGGACCTCGCCCTGCAGGCCTTCCAGATTGCGCTTGAAGATCAGATTGACGACGCCGGCCACGGCGTCGGAGCCCCAGGCCGCCGAGGCGCCGCCGGTGACGACCTCGACCCGGTCGATCAGGCCCGTGGGGATGACATTGATGTCCACCAGGCCGCTGGAGGTGGTCGGAACGTGACGGCGGCCGTCGACCAGGACCAGGGTGCGGGTGGCGCCCAGGCCACGCAGATCGAGGAAGTTGCCGCCGGCGTTCTGCGAGGCGTGCGAGGTGGTGGCCGGCGTCGTGGTGGCGCGGAACGACGGCACCTTGTTGAGCTGGTCGGCGACATTGGTGGCGCCGGCCTTCTGGATCTCGTCGGCGCCGACCATGGTGGTGGGGGTCGGAGCGGTGAAGCCGGAGCGGCTGATCCGGCTGGCGGTCACGACGATCTGTTCAAGCTCCTGGCTCTCAGGGGCGGCCTGGGCGTGCGCCGCGGAAAAGGCGCCCTGGGCCAGCAGGCCCAGCGCGGCGGCGCTGGCGGCCTTGAGCAGGTCGGCGCGAAAACAGGTTCTCAAGCGAGTTACAGGTGCGAGCATCAATGAATCCCCTCATGGATCGTCCGGCGCCCGACTGAATTGGCGCGGCGAACGAGCCAGGCGACCGTAAGGGGTCCAGGCGCTCTGGCTCTTTCTGTTCCTTGCCTTGGCCATAACCTTGGGTAATTACCCCTGCGCCGGATCCGGGGTAAGAAGCGGCGCGAAGGCCATCGCCGCCGCGGGCGGGCCCTGGCTGGCGAAATCGGGCGCGGGCGGATAAGATCCATCCTCAAGCGATTGATATCGTTTCTGAAAGGTCGCGTCCCGTGTTGAGTTTGCGTCACATCGAAGTGTTTCGGGAAGTCTACCTTACCGGGTCCGTGACCGGCGCCGCACGCGAACTGAACGTCTCTCAGCCATCGATCAGCAAGGTGCTCCGCCACGCCGAGAGCCGACTCAAGTTTGCGCTGTTTCGCCGCTTAAAAGGGCGACTGGTGCCTACGGATGAGGCGCACAGCCTGTTTCGCGAAGTGGATGAGCTCTACGGCCGGCTCGAGAGCCTCAAGCAGACGGCGCGCAATCTGCAGCGCATGAGCGACGGCAATATCCGCCTGGCCGTACTGCCGTCGCTGGGCCTGGGCGTCGCGCCCCAGGCCGTCGCCGCCTTCCGCGCCAGCAACCCGCGGGTCGGGTTCGACATCCGCACCCTGCACCATAACGAGATCCTCCGCGCCCTCTACGAACGCGAGTGCGACCTGGCCGTCGGCTACGATGTCCAATCCCATCCGCGACTTACGGCGATCGACATCTGCCTGGGCGAGGTCGGCCTGCTGTTTCGCAAGGCCGACATCCCCAACCCGCCCGACCGCATCGGCCTGGAAATCCTCAAGGCCCACGACTTCATCGGCGTCGTCGGCAGCGGCCCGGTCGGCAACCTGTTCTCCAGCCAGATCGAGGTCCACGGCCTCGATCTGCCGGAGGTCATCTCGGTGCACACCTATTTCGTCGCCGCCGCCCTGGTGCGCTACGGCGCGGGCGTGGCGGTGGTCGACGAATTCACCGCCAGGGCGGCCCTGACCCCCGATCTTGTCTTTCGCCCCCTGGAGCCGAGGATGAGCTTCAAGGTGCAGTACGTGTTCCTCAACGACCGTCCGCCTTCCAACCTGCTCAAGGGCTTCATCACCACGCTGTCGGACACCATCCGGCAGGCGACTCATAGCTTGGGGGCATAGGTCTCCAGTTCTTAGACATTGCCCATCAGCAGACGCCGCCCTTATCCGAAAGGCCAGTCCGGGGCCTTGGAAGTCCCTGCGTGGAGACCTGTTGATGCTGTCTGGCCCCTATCTTCTGTACATCGGCGACGCCCCGGACGAGCTGTCGATCAAGTCGTCGCGCGGCATGGCCCAATGGCGCCCCGAGGCCTGCGTCGGACAGTATCGCGCGCCGGGCTCGGCCCTGACCCTTGGCCTGCCGGACATGGGCTTCCAGCAGGCCAAGGCGGCCGGCGCCCAGACCTTGATCCTCGGCGTCGCCAACGCCGGCGGCGTCATGGCCGAGGGCCTGACCAACGACGTGCTCGCCGCGCTGGCGGCCGGCCTCAACGTCGCCTCGGGTCTGCATCAGAAGCTGGCGGCCACGCCGATCATCGCCGAGGCCGCCGCCCGCCTGGGCCTGTCGCTGTTCGACGCCCGCGAGCCCTCCGAGCCCATGCCGATCGGCAAGGGCTATCGCCGGGCCGGACGCCGGGTGCTGACCGTCGGCACCGACTGCTCGGTCGGCAAGATGTACACCAGCCTGGCGCTGGAGCGGGAGCTGCGCCGCCGCGGCGTCAAGGCCGACTTCCGGGCCACCGGCCAGACCGGCATCTTCATCGCCAAGAGCGGCGTACCGATCGACGCGGTGGTCGCCGACTTCATCGCCGGAGCCGCCGAATGGATCTCCCCGGCCCGCGAGGACGGCGGCTGGGACCTGATCGAGGGCCAGGGCTCGCTGTTCCACCCCTCGTTCGCCGGGGTGTCCATGGGCCTGCTGCACGGCTCGCAACCCGACGCCCTGGTGCTGTGTCACGAGCCCGGCCGCGAGCAGATGCGCGGGATCAACGGCCGCGCCCTGCCCGACCTGGCCACCTGCCTGGCCGCCAATCTCCAGGCCGCGCGCCTGACCAATCCGGACGTCCAGGCGGTCGGCGTGGCGCTCAACACCTCCAAGCTGGCGCCCGACGCGGCCCGCGCGCTGTGCGACCAGATCGCCGGCGAGCTGAACCTGCCCTGCCAGGACCCCGTGGCCATGGGCGTCGACCAGATCACCGACCGGTTGCTGGCATGCGTCGCCAGCTGATCGCCACCCCCCTGAGCTGGCCGCTCGCCTCGCCCTTCCGGATCTCCCGGGGCGTGAAGACCAGCGCCGACGTCGTCCATGTCGAGCTTTCGCAGGGCGACGTCGTCGGCCGCGGGGAAGCTGTGCCCTACGGTCGCTACAACGAGACCCAAAGCCTCGTCCTCGAGCAGATCCGCGCCGTGCAGGATCGGATCGAGGCCGGCCTCACCCGGACGGCGTTGCTCGAGGCGTTGCCGCCCGGCGCGGCGCGCAACGCCGTCGACGCCGCGCTGTGGGACCTGGAAAGCCGGCTTTGCGGCCAGCCGGTCTGGGCCCGGATCGGCGAAGCCTCGCCGCCCCCCGCCCTGGCCTGCGCCCTGACCATCAGCCTCGATACGCCCCAGGTCATGGGCGAGGCCGCCGCCAAGATCGCCGACGCGGCGCTGATCAAGATCAAGGTCGACGCCAGCGATCCCGAAGCCCAGATCGCCGCCGTCCGCGCCGCCGCCCCCCGCGCCCGGCTGATCGTCGACCCCAACGAGGGCTGGAGCTTCGACATGCTCCGCCGCCTGCAGCCGGCCCTGGTGGCGGCGAGGGTCGACCTGGTCGAACAGCCGCTGCCGGCCGACGAGGACGCCGTGCTGGAGGGCTTCTCGCCGCTGGTGCCGCTGTGCGCCGACGAGTCGTGCCACACGGCCAAGGACCTACCGACCTTGCGCGGCCGCTACCAGGTGGTGAACATCAAGCTCGACAAGAGCGGCGGACTGACGGCGGCCTTGACCTTGCTGGACGCGGCGCGCGAGGCCGGGTTCGGAATCATGGCCGGCTGCATGGTCTGCGGCTCGCTCGGCATCGCTCCGGCCTTCCACATCGGCCGCCACGCCGCCTTCGTCGACCTGGACGGACCGCTGTGGCTGCGCGACGACGCGCCGGGCGGCGTCGCCGTCGCCGATGGCCGGCTGCGTCCGCCCGCGCCGGGCTTCTGGGGCGACGGCGCCGAGACAACGGTTTGACGCGCCCGCGTCAGGCTTCACGGTCCTTGGCTGCAACGAAAGAGCGATTCTCATGAGCGATCCTTCCGAACGGCCCCCGTCCCCGTCCTCCCCGCTCGCCCGCTACTGGTTCGAGATCAAGCTGTGGAAGCGGATCCTCGTCGCCCTGGCCCTGGGCGTCGTCGTCGGCCTGGCCTGGGGCGAGGGCGCGACCAAGCTCCACTGGATGGGCGAGCTGTTCATCCGCCTGATCCGGATGATGGTGGTGCCGCTGGTGTTCGTGACCATCGCCTCGGGCGTCGCCGCCCTCGGTGACATCAAGCGCCTGGGATCGCTGGGCCTGCGCACCATCGGCCTGTTCGCGGCCCTGTCGGCGACGGCGGTCTGCGTCGGCCTGGCGGTCGGCAGCGTCATCCAGCCCGGCGTCGGCGCCAACATGGCCGGCGCGGCGCCGCAGGTGATCAACGCCGGCAAGACGGTGTCGCAGCAGCTCTTGGGCATCGTGCCGATCAATCCAGTCGAGGCCCTGGCCAAGGGCGACATGCTGGCGATCATCTTCTTCTCGGTGATGATCGGCGTCGGCGTCGTGGCCGCCGGCAAGAGCGCCGAGCCGGTCACCGCGGTGCTGAAGGGCGCCTCGGACGTCACCCTGCGCGTCGTGCGCATGGTCATGGAGGTGGCGCCGTTCGGGGTGTTTGGTCTGATCGCCTCGGCCGTCGGCTCCAACGGCCTGGCGGTGTTCGTCAATGTCGGCCTGCTGGCCCTGGCGGTGGTCATCGCCTCGGCCTTCCAGACCCTGGTGGTCCACGGCCTGCTGATCCGCCTGGTGGCCGGCCTGCCGATCAAGCCGTTCTTCACCGGCATCGCCGACGCCATGCTGGTGGGCTTCTCGACCTCGTCGAGCTCTGCGACCCTGCCGGTGGCGGTGTCGGTGGCCGAGAACAATCTGGGCCTGAAGGGGCCGATCATCTCCACCGTGCTGCCGCTGGGGGCCAGCATCGGCCGCGACGGAACAGCCCTCTATGTCGGGCTGTTGGCCCTGTTCACCGCCCAGGCGTTCGGCATGCATCTGGCCCCGGTCGACTATCTGCTGATCCTGCTGACCGCCACCCTGGTGGCCCTGGGCACCGCCCCGGTGCCGTCGGCCTCGCTGTTCATGCTGGCGGCGGTGCTGTCGGTGATCGGCGTCCCCGACAGCCAGACGGCGATCATCGTCGGCTTCATCCTGCCCTTCGACCGGGTGCTGGACATGATCCGCACCGTGCCCAACGCCACCACCAACCTGGCGACCGCCACCACCGTGGCCCGCTGGGAAAACGAGATCGACCTCACCGTCTACAACAGCCCGCCGCGCGAATAGGCCCAGCATGACCAAGACCCCCCGCATGACCTCCCGGCTTCTCCCCGCCGCCTTGGCGCTGGCCGCGCTGGCCTCCTCCGCCCTGGCCGCCGAGACCCCGGCGGCGATGAAGGACCAGGTGATCGCCGGCGTCGAGGCCCGCAAGAAGCTGGGCCAGGAGATCGTCGACTCCGTCTTCAGTTTCGGCGAACTCGGCTTCCAGGAGGTGGAGACCTCGCGCTACCTGACCGAGCTGCTGGAAAAGAACGGCTTCAAGATCCAGCGCGGGGTGGCCGGCCTGCCGACCGGCTGGACCGCCACCTGGACGCACGGGACCGGCGGTCCGACCATCGCCCTGGGCAGCGACATCGACGCCCTGCCCCAGGCCTCGCAGAAACCCGGCGTCGCCTATCGCGAACCGCTGGTCGAGGGCGCGCCGGGCCATGGCGAGGGTCACAATTCCGGCCAGGCGGTCAATATCCTCGCCGCCCTGGCGTTGAAGGACGTGATGGTCCGCGACAACATCCCCGGCACGCTGATGCTGTGGCCGGGGGTGGCCGAGGAGCTGGTCGCCGGCAAGATGTTCATGGTCCGCGACGGGGTGTTCAAGGGCGTCGACGCCGTGGTCTTCACCCATGTCGGCGAGAACCTGCAGACCTCGTGGGGCGCCTATAGCGGCAGCGGCCTGGTGTCGGTGAAATACAACTTCCATGGCGAGGCCGCCCACGCCGCCGGCGCGCCGTGGCGCGGCCGCAGCGCCCTGGACGGGGTGATGCTGATGGGCATGGGCTGGGACATGAAGCGCGAGCATCTGCGCACCCAGCAGCGCTCGCACTATGTGATCTCCAACGGCGGCGATCAGCCCAATGTCGTGCCGCCCGAGGCTTCGGCCTGGTTCTTCGTCCGCGAGACCGATTTCGCCCACATCGCCCAGAACTACGCGGTCGCCAACGACATCGCCGACGGCGCGGCCAAGATGACCGCCACCACCGTCACCCGCCAGGTGATCGGCTACGCCGCGCCCCGCTATTTCAACCGGCCGCTGGCCGAGGCGATGGACGCCAATGTCCGCGCCGTCGGCCTGCCGAAATGGACCGAGCCCGAACAGGCCTTCGCCAAGGCCGTGCAGACCACGGTCGGCGCCAAGCCCGAGGGCCTGGCCACCACCTTGAAGCCGATGATGGGGCCCAGCGAGGATCCCAACGGCGGCTCGGACGATATCGGCGACGTCGCCTGGACCCTGCCGACGGTGATGCTGGTCTATCCGTCCAACATCCCGGGCCTGCCCGGCCACCACTGGTCCAACGCCATGGCCATGGCCACGCCGATCGCCCATGACGGCGTCGTCGCCGGCGGCAAGGTGGTGGCCATGACCCTGGTCGACATGTTCACCCGCCCCGAACTGATCACCCAGGCCAAGGGCTA
>JAQGIN010000202.1 GCA_028291125.1 Caulobacter sp. | reverse complement strand
TGGTCCAGAACCTTCTCCAGGCCGACGCCAGGCTCGATCCGGACCTTCCGTTCCTTTGGCGCCACGACCAAGAGCACGCCGTTGTCCTTACCCGCCTGTCCAAGCCTCCAGGCATTGCCAAGTCCCTGGCTGTATTCTTCGATGGAGTAACCCTGTAAGGATGGAATCGTAACAATTACGAACTGATCAGTAGTTTTCGCCTCCAGCGCTTCAGATTGCGCCGCCAAGGATTGTTCGATGCCTGCCGGGAGAATGCCCGCGGCGTCGATCACGCGGCCGCTGAGAGCCGGATACTTTGGGGCCGCCTCGGCTGGGATCCAGAGCAACAGCAACCCGGCGGCAAGGCTGAAGGCGAGCGCCAGCCGGCTCTTGATCCGAACGTCCAAATGCACCCCCCGAAAAGCTCAAGCGCGACGGCGTCGAGGTCACTGGCGAAGCGCGGAACGCAAAGCGCCTGAGAGCCATCTGACGATCAGTCGCGGCCGCCCAACTCACCCTTTAGTTTAGCCAACCACAACTTGATGCAAGCGGATATTTCGTCGAACCGTGTCAGCGGCTCAGGAAAGGCCCGCTTCCCACCCATGGCGGAAGTTGGAGAGGTCCGCGGCGCGCCGCGCCTTGATCATCCGAGTCTCATCACGCCCGATACTCGAATTCCACCAGATAGATAGTCTCGCCAGGGCCATGTTTCGCCACCTTCAGCAGCTCCACTACGCCCTCAAAGCCCGAGCGGCGGGCTAGATCGGGGGTGATGTCCTCAAAGCCGATCTCGCGGAGGGCGGTCACGTGGATGGCGCCCGACCCCAGTGGATATCGGCCGCCGACCTTCACGTGCGGCATCCGCCAAATGCGGACGCTACAGGTGATCTCGCCCTGCATGATGGGTTCCCTGAGTCTCTTGGTGAACAACATCGAACGGCTCCTGAGCGACCCTTCGCCAGATTGAACCATCGACCGCTCGCCCGTCTGTTGCCGACGTTCATCGCGCGGTTAGAGTGCGCCGCCGATCGGAAGAGCGCGCGAGCGGCCTCGGATCAAAGGGAGGCAGGGACGCACGCGTGAAGCCGATGTCAACGAGTCCGACCATCACCAAGACGGTTCGTCGGCGTGAGGGCGCGCCAAGGACGACGCCATTTCAGAACCAAGACCAAGGAGGAACGCCATGAAGATCGTCACCAGCCTGAGCTTCCAAGGCCAATGTCGCGAAGCCTTCGACTTCTACGCCCGGGTCCTGGGCGGGACCGTCACCGCCGCCTTCCCGTTCGGCGAAGGCCCGGCCGACATGCCGGTCGATCCCAAGTACAAGGATTGGCTGATGCACTGCTGGCTGGAGGTCGGCGACCAGGCCCTGATGGGCGCGGACCTGCCGCCCGAGTTCGCCCCGAACATCGACAAGCCCAAGAACGGCTTCGACGTCACCTTCCACAGCGAGGACGCCGCCGAGGCGAAACGGGTCTTCGACGCCCTGTCCGAAGGTGGAAAGGTGGGCATGGCCTTCGCCAAGACCTTCTGGTCGCCCGGCTATGGCAGCCTGACCGACAAGTTCGGCATTCCGTGGATGGTCAACACCATTCCCGGCTAGCCGCCGTCGGGGTCCCGAACGATCCTCCGGCGTTGATCTCCCGCGCGGCGCGGCCGATGCTCCGTCCTCGCCGCAGGAGACGCCCATGCCCAAACCCAGCCAAGCCGAAGCCGAGGCCGCCGTGCGGGTGCTGTTGGAATGGGCGGGCGACGATCCCGACCGCGAGGGCTTGGCCGAGACGCCGGCCCGGGTGGCTCGCTCCTATCGCGAGCTGTTCTCCGGCTACGCCGCCGATCCGCGCGACTATCTGGCCCGCACCTTCGAGGAGGTCGGCGGCTATGACGAACTGATCGTGCTGCGCGACATCCCGGTGGTCAGCTTCTGCGAGCACCACATGCTGCCGGTGGTGGGCAAGGCCCATGTCGGCTACCTGCCGACCACTCGAGTGGTCGGTATCTCCAAGCTGGCGCGGGTGGTGCAGGGCTTCGCCCGCCGCCTGCAGATCCAGGAGAAGATGACCGCGCAAATCGCGGAAGCCATTCAGGATATCCTGCAGCCGGCCGGGGTGGGCGTGGTGGTCGAGGCCGAGCACTCCTGCATGACCCTGCGCGGGGTCAACACCCCGGGGACCACCCTAACCACCAGCCGCCTGCTGGGGGTGATCCGCGACGACGCCCGCACCCGCCAGGAGTTCCTGCGCCTGGCCAACGGCGGCTGAGCGGGGCCAAAATCCTCGTCCTTCGACAGGCTCAGGATGAGGATTTCTACTGAGGCGGCGTCGCCCTGTTTCTCGGTGTCACAGTCGTCCTCATCCTGAGCCTGTCGAAGGACGAGGGCGTGCCCCCGAAGCCGCGCTTGGGCGTTATCGCCGGCGAGCCTATCTACCGAGCAGTCCACCCAGGAGATCTCCGATGGCCGCCCTCGACGCCGACCAGCTGCTGCGCCAGCTCTGCTACATCGACGGGGCGTGGGTGGCCGCCGACGACGGGGCCACCCTGGAGGTCACCGATCCGGCCACCGGCGCGGTCATCGCCAGCGTGCCCAGAATGGGCGCGGCCGAGACCCGGCGGGCGATCGAGGCCGCCGACAGGGCCTGGCCGGCCTGGCGGGCCCGCACCGCCGCCGACCGCGCCAAGATCCTGCGCCGCTGGTTCGACCTGATGCTGGAGAACCAGGACGCCCTGGGCCGGCTGCTGACCCGCGAACAGGGCAAGAGCCTGGCCGAGGCGACCGGCGAGATCGCCTACGCCGCCGGCTTCATCGAATGGTTCGCCGAGGAGGGCAAACGCGCCTATGGCGAGGTGACGCCCAGCCACGCCGCCGACAAGCGCATCGTCTCCCTTCGCCAGCCGATCGGCGTGGTGGCGGCGATCACGCCCTGGAACTTCCCGGCGGCGATGATCACCCGCAAGGTCGGTCCGGCCCTGGCCGCCGGCTGCCCGGTGGTGCTCAAACCCGCCAGCCAGACGCCGCTCAGCGCCCTGGCCCTGGCGGTGCTGGCCGAGAAAGCCGGCGTGCCGCCCGGGGTGTTCAACGTCGTCACCGGCTCGGCTTCGGCGATCGGCGGCGAGCTGACCGGCAACCCCACCGTCCGCAAGCTCAGCTTCACCGGCTCCACCGAGATCGGCCGCGAGCTGATGCGGCAGTCGGCCGAGACGATCAAGAAGCTCAGCCTGGAGCTGGGCGGCAACGCCCCGTTCCTGGTGTTCGACGACGCCGACCTCGACGCCGCCGTGGCCGGGGGCGTGGCCTCGAAGTTCCGCAACAGCGGCCAGACCTGCGTCTGCACCAACCGCTTCTATGTTCAGGCCAGCGTTCACGACGCCTATGTCGAAAAGCTGGTCGCGGCGGTGGCGGCCCTGAAGGTCGGCAATGGCCTGGAGGCCGGCGTGCAGATCGGGCCGCTGATCAACGAGGCGGCGGTGCGCAAGGTCGAGGAGCATATCGCCGACGCGCTAGCCCTGGGGGCCAAGCTCGTGCTCGGCGGCAAGCGCCACGCCCTGGGCGGCAACTTCTTCGAACCGACGGTGCTGACCGGCGTCACCCAGGCGATGAAGATCTGCCGCGAGGAGACCTTCGGCCCGGTGGCCGGGGTGGTGAAGTTCGACACCGAGGCGCAAGGCGTCGCCCTGGCCAACGACACCGAGTTCGGCTTGGCCGGCTATTTCTACGCCCGCGACATCAGCCGCGTCTGGCGGGTGGCCGAGGCGATGGAGGTGGGCATGGTCGGGGTCAATACCGGCCTGATCTCGACCGAGATCGCGCCGTTCGGCGGCGTCAAGCAGTCGGGCCTGGGCCGCGAGGGCTCGCGCCACGGTCTCGAGGAGTATCTCGAGATCAAGTACGTCTGCCTGGGGATTTAGGAGGAGCGCCCGCGGGACCGCCCTCGTCCTTCGACAAGCTCAGGATGAGGGCTAGTGTGACGGCGGTTCAGTCGAAAACCTCATCCTGAGCCTGTCGAAGGAGAGGTTTTCGCTCCCCATACGATGGCCAGGAGCCCCGATGAGCGATTCAACGCCCACGCCCGCCGATCCCGCGACCCTGGAGTCGATCCGCGCCTTGGTCCGCGCCCTGTGCCGCGACTTCCCGGTCGAGTATTGGCGGGCCCTGGATCGCGACAAGGCCTATCCGACCGCCTTCGTGGCGGCGATGACCAAGGCCGGCCTGCTGGGCGTGCTGATCCCGGAAGAATATGGCGGCGGCGGCCTGGGCTTGACGGCGGCGGCGGCGATCCTCGAGGAGGTCCACGCCAGCGGCGGCAACGCCGCGGCGGCCCACGCCCAGATGTACACCATGGGCACGGTGCTGCGGCACGGCTCGGACGCCCAGAAGGCCCGATGGCTGCCCCAGATCGCCAGCGGTGCGATCCGGCTGCAGGCCTTCGCCGTCACCGAGCCCACGGCGGGGTCCGACACCACCGCCATCACCACCTTCGCCCGCCGCGACGGCGACCGCTATCTGGTCAACGGCCAGAAGGTGTGGACCAGCCGGGCCGAGCATTCCGACCTGATGCTGCTGCTCGCCCGCACCGCGCCGCGCGACGAGGCCCGCAAGAGCGACGGCCTGTCGGTGTTCCTGATCGACATCCGCCAGGCGGCGGGCCGGGGCCTGACCCTCAAGCCGCTGCGGGCCATGCTCAACCACGCGACCACCGAGGTGTTCTTCGACGACCTGGAGATCCCCGCCGACTGCCTGATCGGCGAGGAGGGCCAGGGCTTCCGCTACATCCTCGACGGCATGAACGCCGAGCGCATCCTGATCGGGGCCGAGTGCCTGGGCGACGCCGCCTGGCTGATCGGCAAGGCCCGCGACTATGCCTGCGAACGGCGGGTGTTCGACCGGCCGATCGGCCAGAACCAGGGCGTGCAGTTCCCGATCGCCCGGGCCTACGCCCAGACCCACGCGGCGCGGCTGGCGGTCTATGACGCCGCCGCCCGCTACGACGCCGGCCTGACGTGCGGCGAGCAGGCCAATATCAGCAAGCTCTTGGCGTCGGAGGCCTCGTGGGCGGCGGCCGACACCTGCCTGCAGACCCACGGCGGCTTCGGCTTCGCCGAGGAGTACGACGTCGAGCGCAAGTTCCGCGAGACCCGGCTGTACCAGGTGGCGCCGATCTCGACCAACCTGATCCTGGCCTATGTCGGCGAGCACGTCCTGAAGATGCCGAGATCCTACTGATGGCCGCGACCTTGGGCGATTGGATCGGCCGCGAGCGGCGGCGGGTCGAGACCATTTCGGCCGGCGACCTGGCGCGGCTGGCGGCGGTGCTGGACCGCGACGCCGCGCCGGCCCAGGTTCCGCCGCTGTGGTGGTGGGCGAGCTTTCCCGACACCACCCCGGCTTCGCGGCTGGGCGAGGACGGCCATGCCGCCCTGGGCGACTTCCTGCCGCCGGTCCCCCTGCCGCGGCGGATGTTCGCCGGCGGCCGCGCCGTCGTTCACGGCGCCCTGGCGGCGGACGCGCCGACCGAACTGGTCGAGCGGATCCTGGCCGTCGACGAAAAGGCCGGCCGCGGCGGGCCGCTGGTGTTCGTCGAGGTCGAGCGGCGGCTGTCGCAGGCGGGCGCGCTGAAGGCCGTCGAGGTCCAGACCCTGGTCTATCGACAGCGGGAGGCGGGGGCGTGGACCCCGCCGGTCAGCCCGCCCGCGCCCGTCAATCCGCGGTGGACGGTCGAGGTCTCGCCCGACCCGGTGCTGCTGTTTCGGATGTCGGCCGCCACCTTCAACGGCCACCGCATCCACTATGACCGCGATTTCGCGGTCGGGACCGAAGGCTATCCGGGCCTGGTCGTGCACGGCCCCTATGTCGCCCTGCGGCTGCTGGAGGAACTGACGCGCCGGGCGCGGGGGCGGGCGGTGGCCGAATTCTCGTTCCGCGCCGTGCGGTCGCTGTTCGACACCGCGCCGTTCGCGCTGTGCGGGGCGATCGAGGGTGATGGGGCTCGGCTGTGGGCGGAAACCGCCGACGGGGCGGTGGCGATGCTCGCCGACGCCCGGTTCGCCTAGCTGGGCGCGGTCTCAAAGGGGACTAGACGCCGCCCCGCCTCCGTCTTCCCGGCGAAGGCCGGGACCCAGATGGCCGACTCTGGTTCCAGGGGCTCGGCGTCGATCCAACCCGCTTCCCCGCTCCGGGATCTGGGCCCCGGCCTTCGCCGGGGAGACGGGTGAGGTCTTGAACGCCAATGGAGTCCCTAGCTGGGCCGGCAGTCCAGCGTTCGGCGATAGGTCACCGCCGTCGGGTCGAGGCGCTGGGCCTGCGCCAACTGCTCACGCGCCTGCGCGCAGCGGCCGGCCGCCGCCAGGGCGACGGCGTAGCTGTCGTGGATCGGGGCCGCGGTCGGGGCCAACGCCAGGGCGCGCTCGCAGAACGGCAGGGCCTCGATCCCGCGCCCGGCCCGAGCCAGGGCGTAGCAGTGGTTGTTGAGCACCGCCGGCTCGTCGGGCTTCAGGGCCACGACCTGGGCGCTGGCCTCGAGGGCCGCGGCGCGGTCGCCCAGCTCCTCCAGCACGGCGGCGCGGCGCGATAGGCTGACCCAGTCGCGGACCGGCAGGGCGCGGAAGGCGGCCAGGGCGTCCAGGTAGCGCGGATCGTTGGCCTGGCGCAGCGGCGGCAGGATCAGGCTGTAGACCAACTCGACATCGACCGGGGCGGCGGCGATCTGGCGGGCCTGGGGCGGCAGGTCGGTGGGGTCGACCAGCAGGTCCAGCGCCGTGCGGGCGTCGGCCAGGGCCTCGGACGTGCGGCCGACATGGCGGTAGCTGGCGCTGCGGAAGGCGTGGAAGCTGGCGTCCGAATAGATCTGCTGGTCGCCGGACGGCTGGGCCTGGTCGTAGAACCGCACGGCGGCGGCGTAGTCGTCGCGCAGGAAGGCCTGGGTGCCGAGATTGATCAAGGCCAGGCGGCGGGCGGCCGAGTCGACCGGGGCGGCGGTGGCGCAGGCCCGCCAGTCGACCCGTCCGACGGCGTCGCCGCGGCAGGCGGCCGGGACGTCGGTTTGCGGCGTGCGGGCGAGGGCGGCCGGCGCCGCCAGGGCCAAGGCCGCCAAGATCCACACCATCCGCCGCATACGTTCCGCCCCCGTCGGCCCATTGCCGGGCCCTGGGCGGAGTCGTAGCGCGGCCGGCGAGGTTTGGCGATGTCGCGCGTTCTGCTGACAATAGGCTGTCAGCGGAGGCCGCTACACCGGGGCGCCTCATCGACTGAAGGAGCCAGACCATGTCCATCAAGGGACGCTGTCACTGCGGCGCCACCCAGTTCGAGGTGACGCAGGCCCCCGCCGACGTCACCAGCTGCAACTGCACCTTCTGTTCCAAGCGCGGCGGACTGTGGGCCTATTACACGCCGGCTCAGTTCAAGCTGACCACCGCCCGCGACCGGGTCT
>JAQGIN010000108.1 GCA_028291125.1 Caulobacter sp. | reverse complement strand
CATGCCCGCCTCGCACAGCACCTGGAAGCCGTTGCAGATCCCGGCCACGGCCACGCCGCGGTCGGCGGCGGCCTTGACCTCGCGCATCACCGGCGACAGGGCGGCCATGGCCCCGCAGCGCAGATAGTCGCCGTAGGAAAAGCCGCCGGGCAGGACGATCAGGTCCAGATCGTCGGGCAGGGCGGTGTCCTGGTGCCAGACCATCTCGACGCGGGCGCCGGTGGAACGCTCGATGGCGACCTTGCAGTCGCGATCGCAGTTGGAACCTGGGAAGACGATGACGGCGGCTTTCATGGCGCGGCCATTAACAGACTCGCGGGCAAAAATCCGCGCAAAAAATCGCGTCGGGGGCGCCTCAGGCGCATTCGTCGAGCACCGGCTCCACCGGCGAGGCCTCGCCGGGGGGCGGGAAGGGAGTCTTGAAGGTGAAGGCCTGCGCCGTGGGGCCGAGCTCGGCCAGGGTCGCCAGCCTGGCCTTGGCCTCGTCGATGCTCGGCCGATGGCCGGCCGGTACCCACCATAGGGCCATGTAGGTGTCCATCGGCTCGAACCATTCGCGGCGACGGCGCATGACGGCCACGTGCTCGCTGCGATAGGCGAAGGCGGCCAGGGCCTCGACGCTGTCCCAGACCGACATGTTGATGGCGATCAGCGGGTCTTCGTAGGGCGCCAGGTCGGTGGCGTCGTCGCCCTCGCCGACCAGCCGCCAGACGAAGCCCGGCATGGACTCGGCCAGGGCGTTGATGGGGGCGAGGTTGTCGACGAAGTCCTTGATCATCGGCGAGTCCACCGGCGCCCTCAGGCGGCCGATATTGACCTGCGCCAGCTCGAACTTCGCGACCATGACCGCCCCCGTGCCTGCTCCGAGCTCAGATTGGGCGGCGAAGCTTGGAAGAAAAGGGGCGGCCGCCGAAAAACCTCAGGCGACCTCGACCCGGTAGCTCTCGATCACCGTGTTGGCCAGCAGCTTGTCGCACATCGCCGTGACCTCGGCCTCGGCGGCCGTCTTGTCGGACGTGGCGACGTCGAACTCGATGGTGCGGCCGACGCGGACGTTCTTGACGTCGGCCCAGCCCAGGCCATGCAGCGCGGCTTCCACCGCCTTGCCCTGCACGTCGAGCACGCCGGGCTTGAGGAACACTTGGACCTTGGCCTTCAACTTAAACACTCCTGCGTCGCGGCCGGGCCGCGGTTCCCTCGCCCGCGGGCGAGGGAGGATGGGCGACTAGTGCACGCCGCCTTGGATGACGGTGGGCATTTCCTTCATGATGCCGAGGCGGCGGGCCACCTCGGTATAGCTTTCGATGACCCCGCCCAGGTCGCGGCGGAAGCGGTCCTTGTCGAGCTTTTCGCTGGTCACCGTGTCCCACAGCCGGCAGCTGTCGGGGCTGATCTCGTCGGCCAGGATCACGCGGCTGAAGTCGCCCTCGTAGATACGGCCGAACTCGATCTTGAAGTCGACCAGGGTGATGCCGACGGCGCTGAACAGGCCGCACATGTAGTCGTTGACCCGCAGGGCCATCGCCATCATGTCGTCGATCTCCTGGGTGGCGGCCCAGTTGAAGGCGGTGATGTGCTCCTCGGAGACCATCGGGTCGCCGAGCTTGTCGTCCTTGTAGTAGAACTCGATGATCGAGCGCGGCAGGGGCTGACCCTCGGTCAGGCCCAGGCGCGTGGCGATCGAGCCGGCGGCGATGTTGCGCACCACCACCTCGAGCGGGATGATCTCGACTTCCTTGATCAGCTGCTCGCGCAGGTTCAGCCGGCGGATGAAGTGGTTCTGCACGCCGATGCCGTTCAGCCGCGTCATCATATATTCGCTGATGCGGTTGTTGATCACGCCCTTGCCCTCGAGAACCGCCTTTTTCTGGGCGTTGAAGGCGGTGGCGTCGTCCTTGAAATACTGGATGAGGGTGCCGGGCTCGGGCCCCTCGTACAGGATCTTGGCCTTGCCTTCGTAGATCTTCTTGCGGCGGGTCGTCATGGCTCTCGTCGAGGCCCTTCCAATTTCGCGCGCGCCTTCAGAGAAAAAGAAAAGCGCGCGCGGCGGATAGCTGCGCGCGGGCTTCGACTCAAGGCCGCTAACGGAAAATATCGCCGCGAAATTACCTGAACGCGGTCTTGGGCGCAAACTGGCAGCTATTAATCATGTTCGACGGGCCGCAAACCCGGCTGGTGCGGCGTTGCTTGTGATTGCGGCCCGGCTCCGCGCGGGATATGCAGCCGCCTGACATGCTATTGGGGCTTCCATGACCACCTTCGACGATCGCGAACAGGGCTTCGAACGCAAGTTCGCGCTGGATCAGGAGCAGGAGTTCAAGGTGATCGCGCGCCGCAATCGCCTGCTGGGCGAGTGGGCGGCCGGTCTGATGGGCCTGTCGACGCCGGGCGAATACGCCCGCGCCGTGGTTAAGGCCGATTTCGAGCAACCCGGCGACGAGGACGTGCTGCGCAAGGTGTTCGAGGACCTCAAGGGCTCGGGCGTCGCCGTGACCGAGAGCGAAGTGCGCCGCAAGATGGACGAACTGCTGGCCGTGTCCCGCGGCCAGATCGCCGCCGGCGAGTAGCCGCGCCACCACTTTCTAGAGATATCGCCCCAACACGCCCCACGCCGCCGCCTTCTCGGCGAACGGCGCGGTGTAGGCCGGGCTGGAAGACGGCAGCGGGATCAGGGCCAGGGTTTGCGCTCGCCCGGCCAGCTGTTTGCCGCCGATCCGCGCCGCGGTCGCGCCGTTGAAGCCGATGGCCGCCAGGCGTGGCAGGGTGTCGACCAGGGCGGTCAGGTCGTTGCCGAGCGGCGTGCGGATGGCGGCGTCGAGGCTGCCCGGGCGCTCGGCCTCGGCGAACACGTCCCATAGTCCGACGCCGCGGCGCAGCAGGGCGGCCAGGCGATCCGCGTAGTCGAGTTTGACGAGGTCTTCGCCCAGCACCGCGCCGATCAGCCGCCAGAAGCCGTTGCGCGGATGGCCGTAATAGCGGCCCTGGGCCAGCGACACCTCGCCGGGCAGACTGCCAAGCACCAGCACCCGGACGCCGGAGTCGACGACCGGGGGGAAGCCGCGCTTGCGGGTCACCCGCCCTCCGGGACGATGTACGGCGGGTCGTCGCGCAGCCAGCCGGTCACCGACAGCCGCGGCCCGCCGGCATAGGCCGCCACCGGGGCCACCGAGTGGCGGCGCGGCACCTTGAACAGGGTCAGGACGTTGAAGCCCGGCAGGAAGCCGGCCTCGATGTCGCCGGCCTCGTCATGGAACAGCAGCTGGCCGCCCCAGTCGGGCCGCCAGCGGCGGCTCAGGCCGATGGTGTAGGCGACGCGGCGCTCGCCCACCCCGGTGTCGTCGTGCAGGCTGAGGAAGTCGCCGGGGCGATAGAGGGTGGCCTGGGAGTCGATCTTGGTGATGCCGGTCTCGCCGGTCACCGCCTCGCCGAAGGCGATCACTTCGGGGGTGTTGAGGAAGGCGGTCAGGGCGTGGAGCGGATGGCCGGGGTCGCGGCCCTCGAGCGCCGCGCTGATCATCGGATAGCCGAGATAGACATAGGCGAAGCCCTCGCGGGCTCGCAGGGCGGCGGCGGTCAGCCGCGCCGTCACCGCCTCGGCCCCCAGGGCCGCGCGCC
The DNA here is from genome assembly GCA_028291125.1 of Caulobacter sp. GTDB lineage: Bacteria > Pseudomonadota > Alphaproteobacteria > Caulobacterales > Caulobacteraceae > Caulobacter. The sequence continues at coordinate 1,477 of JAQGIN010000108.1, read as the reverse complement.
GGGCGCGGTCGAGCACCTCGGCCTTGCCGGTCTCGTCGGAGACGATGACGTCCCAGGTCACGGTCTTTTCCAGCAGGGTGGCCAGGTTGTCGGCCAGCCGGGGTTCGAACAGGTCGGGGATGCGCACCACGCCGTCGCGGGCGTAGGCGGGCGCGAAAGCGGCCGGGTCGAGCGCCGGATTGAGGCGAAGGACCGGGGCGCTTCCGGTCATGTCACGCCTGTTCGCCGAAGACGCGCTTGAAGATCACGTCGATGTTCTTGGTGTGGTAGCCGAGGTCGAACAGCGCCTCCAGCTGGGCGTCGCTGAGGGCCTTGGAGACCACCGGGTCGGCCTTGAGCAGGTCGAGGAACTTGCCCTCGCCGCGCCACACCTTCATGGCGTTGGCCTGCACCGCCGCATAGGCGTCCTCGCGCGAGACATTGTGCTGGGTCAGGGCCAGCATAACGCGCTGCGAGTGGACCAGACCGCCCAGCAGGTCGAGGTTGCGGGCCATGTTGTCGGGATAGACGTTCAGCCGCTCGACCACCCCGGCCAGGCGGCGCAGGGCGAAGTCGAGATGGACGGTGGCGTCCGGGGCGATGCCGCGCTCGACCGACGAGTGGCTGATGTCGCGCTCGTGCCAGAGGGCGACGTTCTCCAGGGCCGGCACCGCCGCCGAGCGCACCAGCCGGGCCAGGCCGGTGACGTTCTCGGTGAGGATCGGGTTGCGCTTGTGCGGCATCGCGCTCGACCCTTTTTGGCCGATCTCGAACGGCTCCTCGGCCTCCAGCACCTCGGTGCGCTGCAGGTGGCGGATCTCGGTGGCCAGGCGCTCGACCGACGAGGCGACCACGGCCAGGGCGCAGAAATAGGCGGCGTGGCGGTCGCGCGGGATCACCTGGGTCGAGACCGGCTCGACGGCCAGGCCCATCTTCTCGGCCACGTGGGCTTCGACGCGGGGATCGACATTGGCGAAGGTGCCGACGGCGCCCGAGATCGCGCAGGTGGCGATCTCGAACTTGGCCATGGCCAGCCGTTCCTTGTTGCGCTGGAACTCGGCGTAATAGCCGGCCAGCTTCAGGCCGAAGGTCACCGGCTCGGCGTGGATGCCGTGGCTGCGACCGACGCAGGGCGTCATCTTGTGTTCCATGGCCCGGCGCTTCAACGCCGCCAGGACCAGGTCGATGTCCTCCAGCAACAGGTCGGTGGCCCGCACCAGCTGCACCGACAGGCAGGTGTCGAGCACGTCGCTGCTGGTCATGCCCTGGTGCAGGAAGCGGGCCTCGGGGCCGACAATTTCCGACACGTGGGTCAGGAAGGCGATGACATCGTGCTTGGTGGTGCGCTCGATCTCGTCGATGCGGTCTGAGTCCCACAGGGCGTCGCGGCCCTTTTCCCAGATGGTCTGGGCGGCCAGCTTGGGGATCGTGCCGATCTCGGCCATGGCGTCGGCCGCGTGGGCCTCGATCTCGAACCAGATCTTGTACTTGGTCTGGG
>JAQGIN010000088.1 GCA_028291125.1 Caulobacter sp. | reverse complement strand
CGCCCGCGACCCCGGCCGAGGCCGCGCCGGCCGAACCGGCGGCGCCCGAGGCCGGCGCGGCCCGGGTGCTGGTGGTCGACGACAACGCCACCAACCGCCTGGTGATCAAGACCCTGCGGGAGCAGTTCGGCGTCGCCTCAGAAGCGGTCGAGACCGGGGCCGGGGCGGTGGCCGCCTGGGAGGCCGCGACCTGGGACGTGATCCTGATGGACATCCACATGCCGGAGATGGACGGCCTGGCCGCCACCGCCGCCATCCGGGCCCGCGAGATCGCCACCCGGCGCCCCCGCACCCCGATCATCGCCGTCACCGCCAGCGTGCTGTCGCACGAGACCGAGGGCTATCTGGCGGCCGGCATGGACGGCTGCGTCGCCAAGCCGATCGAGGTCCAGCGCCTGCTGTCGACCATGGCCGCCGTCATGGCCCCGCCGGTCGAACCCGACGCGGCCTCGGCCTGAGGCCCCCTACCGGAACGGCGGCTCGTCGAAGGCCCGCAGCTTGCGCGAGTGCAGGTTGGGGCCTTCGGCGCGCAGCAGCTTGCAGGTCAGGATGCCGATCTGCAGGTGCTGGCTGATCGCCCGCTCGTAGAAGGCGTTGGCCTGGCCCGGCAGCTTGATCTCGCCGTGCAGCGGCTTGTCGGAGACGCACAGCAGGGTGCCGTAGGGCACGCGGAAGCGGTAGCCCTGGGCGGCGATGGTGGCACTCTCCATGTCGATGGCCACCGCCCGGCTCTGGTTGAAGCGCAGGGCCGACAGGGTGTGGCGCAGCTCCCAGTTGCGATCGTCCGTGGTCACCACGGTGCCGGTGCGCAGCCGCCGCTTGAGGGTGTCGCCGCTGTCGCCGCTGACCGACTTGGAGGCGTCGTAGAGGGCGCGCTGCACCTCGGCGATCGACGGGATCGGGATTTCCGGCGGCAGCACCGCGTCCAGCACGTGGTCGTCGCGCAGATAGGCGTGGGCCAGGACGTAGTCGCCGATGGTTTGGGTGTCGCGCAGGCCGCCGCAGTGGCCGATCATCAGCCAGGCCTGCGGCCGCAGCACCGCCAGGTGGTCGCAGATGGTCTTGGCGTTGGACGGGCCGACGCCGATATTGACCAGGGTGATGCCCTGACCGCCAGGAGCGATCAGGTGGTAGGCCGGCATCTGATGCTTGCGCCAGGTCGACTCGGCCACCGCCAGTTCGGGATTGGCGGTGTTGGCGGTGATGGTCAGGCCGCCCGAGCAAGATAGCGCCGTGTACGGACTATCCTCGCCCAGCTGGGCGATGCCCCAGCGCACGAACTCGTCGACATAGCGATGGTAGTTGGTGAACAGGATGAACGACTGCACGTCCTCGGCCGGAGCGCCGGTGTAGTGCTTCAGCCGCGCCAGCGAGAAATCGGTGCGCAGGCCGTCGAACAGGCTCAGGGGTCGGCTGTCCTCGAGGTCGGGCGACCAGATGCCGTCGGCGATCTCGTCGCCGATGAAGGCCAGGTCCGTGGTCGGAAAGAACCGGGCGATGTCCTCGGAGCGGACGTCAGCCTGGTTGAGGTCGATGCTGGCGTCCAGCACGTAGGGATAGGGGATCTCCTGCCGCGACCGGTCGATCTCGATCTCGACCTGGTAGTCGTCCATCAGCAGGCTCAGCTGCTCGACCAGATAGTCGCGGAACTGGTTGGGCCGAGTCACCGTGGTGGCGTAGACGCCGGGGCGGCTGAGCCGGGCGTAGGCGCGGGCCAGTTTCGGCGGCAGGGCCTCGGGGTCGTAGACCAGCCTCAGTTCGGGATAGGCGAAGGTGCCATCGAACCGGCTTTGCGGATCGGGACGGACGCCGTTTTCCAGATAGGCCCTGAGGGCGGTTCGCAGGGCGCCGACGGCGCGTTCGTATTCTTCATTCAGCCGTTCGACGACGGCGATCGCTTTTTCTTCGTTTGACATGGCCTCTTATAGAGAGGTTTGCGCCGCTTCGCCAGTCGGGGGGCGGCGGTGAAAAATGGGCCCCGCCCGGCGGCGGGACGATGGACGAACCCCTCCGGGTCGGCCACAAGGAAGTTTCGTGCCGCGGGGAAGCCCATGAACAGACGTTTCGCCTACATCGTCATCGCCGCCATGATCCTCGGGGTCCTGGTCGGCTGGGGCTGCAACCAGTTCCTCGATCCCGCCGGGGCCAAGGCGGCGGCCGGCAACCTGTCGATCATCACCGACGTCTTCCTGCGGCTGATCAAGATGATCATCGGCCCGCTGGTGTTCACCACCCTGGTGGCCGGCATCGCCCACATGGAGAACGCCGCCGCCGTCGGCCGGATCGGCGCCAAGACCATGGCTTGGTTCATCACCGCCTCGGCGGTGTCGCTGCTGCTGGGCCTCTTGATGGTGCACCTGCTGCATCCGGGGGCCGGGTTGAACCTGGCCGAAGTGGCGACCTCGGCCGCGCCGACCGCCACCACCGAGGCCTTCACCCTCAAGGGCTTCATCACCCATCTGGTGCCGACCTCGTTCTTCGACGCCATGGCCAATAACGAGATCCTGCAGATCGTGGTGTTCTCGCTGTTCGTCGGCACGGCCGTCGCCGCCCTCGACGACAAGGCCCCGCAGGTGCTGGAGCTGGTCGAGCAAGGCGCCCAGATCATGCTGAAGGTCACCAGCTTCGTGATGAAGCTGGCCCCGCTGGCGATCTTCGCCGCCCTGGCCTCGACCATCGCCACCCAGGGCCTGTCGATGCTGGCCGTCTACGGCAAGTTCGTGCTCGGCTTCTACGCCACCATGGGCGCGTTGTGGGGGCTGCTGTTCATCGCCGCCTTCGCGGTGCTGGGCAAGCGGGCCGTGACCCTGTTCGGGGTGATCCGCGACCCGGCCCTGCTGGCCTTCTCCACCGCCAGCTCCGAGGCCGCCTATCCGCGCATCCTCGACAACCTGCCCAAGGTGGGGGTGCGCCGCCGCATCGTCTCGTTCGTCCTGCCGCTGGGCTATTCGTTCAATCTCGACGGCTCGATGCTGTACTGCACCTTCGCCACCATGTTCATCCTGCAGGCGCACGGCGTGCACCTGTCGGTGCAGCAGCAGATCTTCATGCTGCTGCTGCTGATGGTCACCTCGAAGGGCATCGCCGGCGTGCCGCGGGCCTCGCTGGTGGTGATCATGGCCACCCTGACCTATTTCGGCCTGCCCGAGACCTGGATCGCCCTGGTGCTGGGCGTCGACCACCTG
>JAQGIN010000194.1 GCA_028291125.1 Caulobacter sp. | reverse complement strand
TGGGGACCGTGATCTCCGCCGTCGTGATCTGCGACTTCCTGGGCTACTGCAATCACCGGCTCTTCCACACCTCGTGGCTCTGGCCATCGCACGCGATCCACCACAGCGACACGCACCTGACTTGGTTCAGCCTGCTGCGCATGCACCCGTTCGACCGTCTCGGCACCCTGATCGACCTCCTGGGCATGATCCTGTTGGGCCTGCCCGACTGGGCGATGATCATCGCGGTGCTGGTGCGCCACTATTACGGACACCTGATCCACGCCGACCTGCCCTGCACCTTGGGCAAGCTCAACTGGGTGTTCATCTCGCCGGCCATGCATCGCTGGCACCACGCCCTGGAGTACCGGGGTTCGGGCGTCAATTTCGCCACCGTGTTCTCGGTGTTCGACCGGATGTTCGGGACCTTCTATGCGCCGGGCGTCTGCAACGAGCCGACCGGGGCGCCGGACAAGATCGCGCCGGGCCTGATCGGCCAATACCTGCATCCCGTGCGTACCTGGGCCGCGCGGCTCAAGGCCGCGCCGCTGGCGCCCGAAGCCGCGCCGCCCCAGGTCTCCTGAGAGCTATTGCCCCGGCCTGTAGGTCCGCTCGATGTGGCCCTTGAGCTGGTCGGGATAGAAATAGACCTCGCGCAGATTGCCGGTCGCATAGCGCTCGGCCTGGTCGTTGAAGTGCTTTGATTTCGGATCGCCGCTCTCGCCGCCAGCGGTGACCGCGTAGGCGCGAACCTTCTCGCCGAACTCCACCACCGCCACGAAGCTGTTGCCGCTGGTTCCGTAGAACCGCTTGGTCCCCTCGTGCGGCGGGGCGCGGAACGAGGCGAGCGAGCCCCAGAGCGCGGAGGTGAAAGCCACTGGTGTGCAGGGACCGGCGTCGGTGAAGGGCTGGACGACGTCGCCATTGATCCGCTGGAAGCAGTTGATCCGGCTCCAGGGGGTGCGCCAGGCGCCGAAGTCGGTCTGCAGACGGTCCGAGGCGGTGGCCAGCGCCTTCAGCTTCTGCTCGGCGGTGGTGCGGGTGGCCATGTATTCGTAGACCGGGACGCCGGCCTGCTCGGCCGCGCGGCCGGCTTCGTCGCGCAGGGCTTCGCCCCAAAACACCGCCAGCGAGGTGGCCGTGGAGTCCTTGGCCCAGCGATAGTCCCAGCCGCGCAGCAGGGCGATCTGGTCGGCGAGCTTGACCTTCAGGGGATCGGCGCCCGGAACGCCGTCATAGGCGGCGAACAGTTGCGGCAGGAGCTGGGCGAAACCGGGCAGGTAGGGGTCGTAGGCCGCGGCGATCAGCGACTGCAGGGTGAAGTCTTTCTTGTCCTTCAGCACCAGGGTGGCGTGGGCGCCGCGATAGTTCTCGCCGGCTGTGTCCATGTACCGGGGATAGTCCTCGCGCTTGGGGCTGTTGGGGCCTGCCGCGGACCAGGGCCAGTCGTTGGTGTTGAAGATCCAGCCGTTGGTGGGGTTCAGCAGGTGAGGAGCCTCGGCGGCCGGGGTCAGGCCCTTCCAGTCGGTGGCCGGGTCGGCGCCATCGACCACCTTGGTGTAGTCGAACTTGTCGTCGCGCTTGGGAATGAACTGGGGATGCAGGTAGGCGATGGAGCCTTCGGCGTCGGCGAAGATGGTGTTGTTCGAGGAATTGGCCTGGAATTCCGAGGCCTTGAGGAAGGATTTGTAGCCGTCGGCCTTGGTGCGCAGGAATGACTGGCTGAGCGCCTCGACCGGCTTGTTCATCAGCGCCATGGCGATCCACTTGCCGTCGGCGGCGCGGACGATGGGGCCGTGATGGGTCTTGTAGACGGTGAAGGTCTTCTCGGCCGCGCCGCCGTCCCTGGTGCGGTAGGGGACCTTGACGGTCTGGACCGTCACCGGCCGGTCTTCGGAACCATAGCGGTAGGTGAGCTTGCCGCCGGCCTTGCTGATGGTCTCGGCGAACTCGTCGACCACGTCGACGCCGCTGGAGGTGTGCATCCAGCCCGCCTTGGCGTTGAAGCCCTGATAGACGAAGAACTGGCCCCAGGTCGCCGCGCCATAGGCGTTGAGGCCCTGATCGGAGGTCATCTGCAGCTCGGAACGGAAGAAGAAGCTGGTGTGCGGATTGATCAGCAGCAGGGCGTGATGGTTGGTCGTGTTCGACGGCGCGATGGCGATGCCATTGGAGCCGGTGGGCTCGGGGAAGGTGAGGGGCTCCTCGGCGATCGAGGCGGTCTGGGGGGCGCCATAGAAGGCTTGCAGGTCCTTCAGCGAGACGCGTTCGATGTCGCCGCCGATGGAGCCTTCGCTGAAGCTCAGCGCCATCCAGGGTTCGAAGCGCCTGATGACCTTGGGTTTCACGTCCGGATGAGTGGCCAGATAATAGTTCAGGCCGTCGGCCCAGGCGTTCATCAGGGTCTTCAGCCAGGCTGGACTCTTGGCGTAATCGGCCTTCAAGACGACGGGATCGATGTAGAGCTTCTGGCGCAGGTCCTGCCAGATCGCGGCCTCGCCCTCGGCCTCGGCGGTGCGGCCGAGCGCGGTGAGGTAGTTGGCCTCGACGCGATTGAAGTCGTCCTCGGCCTGGGCGTAGATCATGCCGAACACCGCGTCGGCGTCGGTCTTGCCCCGGACGTGGGCGATCCCCCAGTCGTCGCGGGTGATCGTCACCCGCTGGGCCCGGGCGATCCAGGCGGCGCGCTCGGCGTCCGTCCCAGCATGGGCCTGGGAGGCGAGGACCAGGGCGAAGAGCGACAGCGCAATTCGGGCGGCGGCGGCGGATGAGCGGGTCATGGTCCCCAGGGCTACAGGCGAGCGCCGGGCGCGGCAAGATCGGCTCGCCCACCGGGTCCCTCGCCCTGGCCGCGAATTAACTATTGACGCACGCTGAAGGATGCAGATCAATCTCATACAACCTTAAGCGCAGGCCCACGCCCCCGGGGCGGGCCCGCGACGAGGTGGGAGGGCGACATGGTCGACAGTGACATGCGTCAGGACAGCGCCGCGCGTCGCGCGCTGGAGTTCGTTCGCGCCGTCGCCCTTCCGGACCCGCCGGCCGGCCGCAAGCTGCACGGCGTCGCCGGCACGCCGCCCGTCACCCAACAGGGGCTCGACCAGGGTCTGAGCCAGGCCCTGGTGGTCGGCTCGACGGTGGTGTCGTTCGTCGCCGGCGTCACCGAAGAGGCGCGGGCCGACATCATCAACGGCTCGCTGCTGGCGCAGCTGGCCGCCAAGAAGAAGGCGCCCAATCCCGACGACATCCAGGCTTGGTACGAGGCCTATTTCGACACCCTCAGCCACCTCGGCTGGGTCATCCAGGAGAAGGGCTTCGCCGAGTACAAGGAGAAGGGTGAGAACTTCGAGGCCCACGAGGCCGTCATCAAGCTGGCCGGCGTGCTGCTGGGTCCCGGGGCCACGGCCCTGGCGGTGGTCACCGCCACGCTGGAGGCGATGAAGGCCGCGTCCACCGGACCGTGGCTGACCGTCTTCAAACGCGAAAGCCAGAGCGCCAGGGCGGCGCGGTTCCAGGTCACCCTCGTCGAGCCCGGCGCCCAGAACGAGTTCATGGTCGCCCTGATGGCCTTCGACCTGCGGGCCAAGACCGCCCTGACCCAGGTGCTGTTCTTCCGGCACCGCAAGAGCCAGGCGACCCTGCGGCACGCGTCCAGCAGGGTGACGATCAACGCCGCGGTGCTGGCCAGCATCCGTCCGGTGATCGCCGAGAAGATCGCCGCCTACACCGCCGACTACATCCGCGCCCTCGACATCTGAGGCGCGCCGGACATCCTAGGGGCGACGAAGATCAACCGGCCCCGGGAGGGCGATCATGGTGCGATCCGAGGTGGCGGCCGGGGTGGTCGTCGAGACGCCCGACGGGGTGACGGCGCGGATCGAGCCCGCCCGACCGCCGGCCGGCCGGCCCACGCTCGGCGTGGCGCCGAACGCCGTCCCGGAGACGGTCGAGGGCGCGCTGAAGGCCGCCCTGGTCGCGGCGCGGTTCGAGGTCGTCGCCACCGTCGCCTTCGACCATGGGCCGCCGGCCGGCCTGGCGCTGCGCGCCGCCAAGCCCTCGCCGCGGGTCGAGGTCGCGGTCGCCCCGGGGCAGGGCGCCGTCGTGCTGGTGGAGGGCGAAGGCGGCGTGTTCGCCTGGAGCCTGGCGGCGGGCGGGCGGTCGCCGGCCCCGGCCCTGGGCCTGGCCCCTCGCGTCCTGAGCTTCGACCTGGGGCCCGCCGCCGCGCCGCCGCCCGGCCTCGGCGCGGCCGCGCGGGCGCCGGGGCTGTCGTGGCTGATCGGCAAGGTGATCGCGCCGATCCGCGCCTATGTGCTGAGGTTCGTGGCCACCGGCGTCATCGACCGCGCCGTCGACCGCATCGAGGGCGACATGCTCACCGGCCTGGTGTCGCTGGCCGAGGACCCGCCGTCGCGCTGGACGCCCGGGGCCGGGCCCTTGCCCACCCTGCCGCGCGACCGGCCGGCCCGGCTGCTGCTGATGGTGCACGGCACCTTTTCCGACACCGCCGGCAGCTTCGGCCACCTGACCCTGACCCCGGCCGGCCGGCGGTTCCTGCAGCGGGCGCGCGCGCATTACGACGCGGTGCTCGGCTTCGACCACAAGACCCTGGCCGAGGACACCGGAGTCAACGCCCGCGCCTTCGCCCGCGCCCTCGACGCCCTGGACCCGCCGCCGGGCTCGCGGATCGACGCGGTGGCCTACAGCCGCGGCGGCCTGGTCTATCGCGGCCTGGCGGAGACCATCCTCGCCCAGGAGCGGCCCGACCTCGTCCTGCGCAAGGCGGTGTTCGTCGGCTGCACCAACGGCGGCACCCACCTGGCCGACCCGGCCCACTGGGCGGCGATGGTCGACCTCTACACCAACGCCGCCATGGCCGCGGCGCGGGTGGCGGCCCTGCTCGGCGCGCCGGCCCTGAGCCCGCTGCTCGGCGTCACCCTCCGCACCCTGGGCCGGTTCGTGCAGACCTTCTCCGAGGTGGCGATCACCGACCTCCACGTGCCCGGCCTGGCCGCCATGCGGCCGGACGGCGCGGTGGTCGACGGCCTCAACGGCGCCCGGGACCATCTGGACCGTCTGGCGCGCTACTACGCCGTGACCTCCAACTTCGTGGCCCGGTTCGATCCGGCCAAGGGGATCACCCGCGAACTGGCCCAGGCCCTGCTCGACCGCGTCAGCAACCGCCTGTTCGGCGGAGCCAACGACCTGGTGGTCGACACCGCCTCGATGACCACCTTCGGCGAACGCGCCTCGCGCCTGGCCGCCGACGGGGTGTTCGCCTTCGGCGACGGCGAGGACATCTACCACACCGTCTATTTCAGCGCCGCGGCCCTGGCCGAGCGGCTGCTGGACTGGCTCGACCTCGAGGATGGCGGCGACGCGGGTTAAATTTCGACCGGCGAAAAATCCTGACAGCGGATGTCAGCCATCACCCCGTAGTTATTCGGCTTCGGAAGAATGGAGCGGACTCATGACTGGGATGATCGAGCGGCCGGAACGCCGCGACCTGTTGCTGGCGGCCCTCGCCCTGGCGGGCGGGGCCTTGGGATCCGGTGGCGCGGCGCACGCCGCCGGGGTTCCGGACGACGCGGCCGCCGACCCCGTGTTCGCGGCCCACGCCCGCGACTGGGATTGGCTCGTCGGCCGGTGGTCGGTGAGCCACAGCCGGCTCAAGGCCCGCCTGGCCGGCGACACCGAGTGGGAGGCGTTCGCCGGAACCTGCGCCAACTGGCCGCTGCTCGGCGGCCGCGGCAATGTCGACGACAACCTGCTGCATCTGCCCGCCGGCCCCTATCGCGGCGTCGGCCTCAGGGCCTTCGATTCCACCACCCGCCAATGGTCGATCTGGTGGCTGGATTCCCGCGACGCGGGGAAGATCGATCCGCCGGTGCGCGGCGGCTTCGCCGACGGCGTCGGCGTCTTCGTCGGCGACGACACCTTCAACGGCCGTCCGATCAAGGTGCGCTTCCGCTGGAGCAAGATCACCCCGACCTCGGCCCACTGGGACCAGGCCTTTTCGCCGGACGCGGGCGCCACCTGGGAGACCAACTGGCGCATGGACTTCACCCGGCTGGCCTGATCGGCGACGAGGCTTTCAACGGCGGATGGAAAGAGGTCGCGCGCGGCCGTCAACCGTCGCAGCGCGACGGTTCTCGACGGTCTGGGATGGGGGGAGAAAATGGCGCGCCCGGAACGATTCGAACGTCCGACCCTCAGATTCGTAGTCTGATGCTCTATCCAGCTGAGCTACGGGCGCGCACTTGCCTTTCGGCGAGGCGGGGGGAATAGCCTTTTCGAATGCGGGGCGCAAGCCCGGCTGAGCGGTTTCGTCGCAGAAGCGCGCGGAACCTGGACCGGGCCGCGCGGCGAGGTGACAGGCGCCGGGGTTTGGTGTCCATAGGGCGGCGGCCGGCCCAGGCCGCCGTCGTCGTTCACGCCCGGTTGAAAGCGTCTTCATGCGTCAGCTCACCTCCCTGTTCCTCGCCCTGACCGTCGCCTGCGGGCCCCTGACCGCCTCCCCCGCCCTGGCCGAAGCCGCCAAGCCTCACGCCGCCAAGGCCAAGGCCGTCGCCCCGCGCGGGCCGCGGGTGATGGTGGCGGCGGCCAATCCGCTGGCCGTCGAGGCGGGGCTGAAGGCGCTGAAGGCCGGGGGCTCGGCGGTCGACGCCGCCGTCGCCATCCAGGCGGTGCTGGGCCTGGTCGAGCCGCAGAGCTCGGGCCTGGGCGGCGGCGCGTTCATGACCTTCTACGACGCCAAGACCGGCCAGATCACCGCCTATGACGGCCGCGAGAAGGCCCCGGCCGCCGCGACCCCGGAGCTGTTCCTCGGCCCCGACGGCAAGCCGCTGCCGTTCATCACCGCCGTGCTGTCGGGCCGCTCGACCGGCGTGCCGGGAGCGGTGGCGATGCTGGCCCAGGCCCAGAAGGAGCACGGCAAGATCGCCTGGAGCGGGCTGTTTTCCGAGGCCGAGCGCCTGGCCGACGGCGGCTTCGTGGTCAGCCCGCGGCTGGCGAGCATGATCAGCAGCCGCGCCGCCCAGGCCAAGGCCCCCGACGCGGTGGCCTATTTCACCAAGCCCGACGGAACCCGCTACCAGGCCGGCGACGTGCTGAAGAACCCGGCCTACGCCGCCACCCTGCGCCGCCTGGCCGCCGAGGGGCCCAGCGCGCTCTATGAAGGCCCTCTGGCGGAAGCCATCGTCGCGCGGCTGCACGAGGGCGACCTGCCCAGCGGCATGACGATGGCCGACCTCAAGGCCTATCGCCCGCGCTCGGCGCCCGCCCTGTGCGCGCCGTGGAAGGTCTACAAGGTGTGCACGCCCAATCCGTCGTCGAGCGGGGTGTCGCTGCTGCAGGGCCTGTTGATGCTGGAGCACACCGACATCGCCAAGCGCGGTCCCAAGGACCCGGTGGCCTGGGTGCAGATCGCCGAGGCCGAGCGCGTGCTCTATGCCGACCGCGACCACTATGTCGGCGACCCGTCCTTCGTGACGGTGCCGGTGGCCGGCCTGCTGGACCCGGCCTACGTCGCGCAGCGCGCCAAGCTGATCGGCCATACCGCCGGCCCGACCCCGCGCTTCGGCCGGCCGCCCGGCGCCCCCGCCGCCGGCCCCGACAACACCCACGAGCCGTCGGGCACCACCCATTTCGTCATCGTCGACGCCGCCGGAAACGTGGTGTCGATGACCACCACGGTGGAGAGCATCTTCGGGTCGGGCCGCATGGTCGGCGGCTTCTTCCTCAACAACCAGCTGACCGACTTCAATTTCGCGCCGCGCGATCCCGACGGCGCGCCGGCGGCCAACGCGGTGGCCGGCGGCAAGCGGCCGCGCTCGTCGATGGCCCCGGTGATCGTCGTCGACCGCCAGAACAGGTTCGTCGCCGCCGTCGGCTCGCCAGGCGGCAATTCGATCCTGTCCTACGACCTCAAGGCCCTGGTCGGGGTGTTCGACTGGGGGATGTCGATGCAGGACGCCATCGCCCTGCCCAATCTGGTGGCGCGCGGCGACAATATCTCGGGCGACGCCGACCTGTTCGGCCCCGAGCTGCTGGCGGCGCTCAACGCCCGCGGGGTCAAGGTCAAGGTCGGCCAGAACGAGAATTCCGGCCTGCACGGCGTCATCGTGCGCGC
>JAQGIN010000190.1 GCA_028291125.1 Caulobacter sp. | reverse complement strand
GAGCTGTCGCCGGTGGCCCGGGTCAAGGACCTGACCGAGGAAGCCCTGCGGGCCCTGCGGGCGCTGGCCCGCCTGGCCGAGGCCCCGCCGACGGCGGTGGTGGTCGAGCGCCGCCCGGTCCGGCCGCTGGCCTGGGTGGCCCTGGGGGCGGGGCTGGTGGTGCTGGGGCTGCTGGCGGGGCTGGGGATCGCGGCGCTGATCTAGGCGCGCTACTCTCACTTGCCCCCGCCGGACCGCTTCGCCCGTCTTCGCCGCGCTGGTGCGCTGCGCCTCGCGGGCCTTTTGCTGCGCCCAATAGGCCGCGCCGTCGTCCGGCTTGAACAGGGCCCGGGGCGCGCCGGCCTTGGTGACCACCGCGAAGACATTGCCCTTGGGGTCGTAGATCAGCCGGTCGCCATTGCCGCGCTCCAGGGTTGCCGCGCCCTTGGGCGGATTGGCGACGAAGGCGTGGGCCGCGCGCACATAGTCGTCGACCGTGGCCGCGCCGAAGGCCTGGCCGTTGCGCTCGAAGCCGCGTTGGGCGTTCTCCTCGGCGGTGCGGCGTTGGTTGGCGGCCCACATCGGCTTGCCCGACACCAGGCGAACGGGAGCGTCGCGCGGATCCGGGGCGGCCGCCGCCGGACGCGTCGCGGCCGTCGCAGGCGGCCAGGCCGACACCCACCGCCAGTCCGAGAGCGGCGATGACGACGGAACGCGACTGGAGAACTAACGGCATGGAAGTCTCCGTTATTTTCGCTCTACCTTAACGATTGATGAACGAAACAGGAACGTTTGTCGAGTCCCGCGCGGCGCCGTATGAGGCGGGACGCGCGAGGCGGAGACGACAGGCTGTGAGCGACAAGCGGGGTCTACTGATCGTCGGCGGCGGCGTGGCGGCCTATAAGGCGCTGGTGCTGACACGGCTGCTGCGCAAGGCCGGGATCGGCGTGCGGCCGCTGCTGACCCAGGCGGGCAAGCAGTTCGTCACCCCGCTGTCGCTGGCCTCCCTGGCCGAGGACAAGGTCTATGACGACCTGTTTTCGCTGACCGACGAGGCCGAGATGGGCCATATCGAGCTGTCGCGCTCGGCCGACCTGGTGGTGGGTGTTCCGGCCACCGCCGACCTGATGGCCAAAGCGGCGCACGGCCTGGCCGGCGACCTGGCCTCGACCACCTTGCTGGCCACCGACAAGCCGGTGCTGATGGCCCCGGCCATGAACGTGCGGATGTGGCTGCATCCGGCCACCCAAAGAAACCTCGCCACCCTGAAGGCCGATGGGGTCGCCTTCGTCGGGCCCGACGACGGGGCCATGGCCTGCGGCGAGTTCGGCCCCGGCCGGATGGCCGAGCCCGAGGCGATCTTCGCGGCCATCCAGGCCCAGCTGGCCGGACCGGCCGCCCGGCCGCTGGCCGGCAAGCGGGCCCTGGTCACCGCCGGTCCGACCTTCGAGCCGATCGACCCGGTGCGGGGCATCACCAACCGCTCCAGCGGCCGCCAGGGCTACGCCATCGCGCAGGCCCTGGCCGCGCTCGGGGCCGAGGTCACCCTGGTCAGCGGCCCCACCGCCCTGCCCGCTCCGTTCGGCGTCACCCGCGTCCAGGTCGAGACCGCCCGCGAGATGCTGGCTGCCTGCCAGGCCGCCCTGCCCGCCGATGTCGGGGTGTTCGTCGCCGCCGTCGCCGACTGGCGGGTCGACGAGGCGTTCGGCGTCAAGCTGAAGAAGGGCAAGGGCGGGCCCCCGGCCCTGACCTTCGTCGAGAATCCCGACATCCTGGCCACCCTGGCCGCCTCGGGTCCCCAGCGGCCCAAGCTGGTGATCGGCTTCGCGGCCGAGACCAACGACGTCGAAGCCCACGCCCGCGCCAAGCTGGCGCGCAAGGGCTGCGACTGGATCATCGCCAACGATGTCAGTGAGCCCGGGGTGATGGGCGGCGACGACAACGCCGTGCTGCTGATCACCAAGGACAAGACCGAACGCTGGAGCCGGGCGACCAAGGTCGCCGTGGCCCACGACCTCGCCCAACGCATAGCCGAGAGCCTTTCATGACCCCCACCGTGCCGATCGTCCGCCTGTCCCACGCCCATGGCCTGCCGCTGCCGAGCTATGAAACCTCGGGCGCGGCGGGCATGGACCTGCGGGCGGCGGTGGAGGACGCGGACCCGCTGGTGCTGCGGCCCGGCGGTCGGGCCATGGTCCCCACCGGCCTGGCCTTCGCCGTGCCGCTGGGCTTCGAGGCCCAGGTGCGGCCGCGCTCGGGCCTCGCGGCCAAGGCCGGCGTCACCTGCCTCAACACCCCCGGCACCATCGACAGCGACTATCGCGGCGAAGTGAAAGTGATCCTGATCAATCTGGGCGAGGAGGACTTCACCATCCGCCGCGGCGACCGCATCGCCCAGCTGGTGATCGCTCCGGTGGTGCAGGCCGCCTGGGCCGAGGTCGAAAGCCTGGACGACACAGCGCGCGGGGCCGGCGGCTTCGGCTCCACCGGCGGCCGCTAGGTCGGAACGGCCAGGTCGAGGAAGGCCAGATAGCCGGCGAAACCGGCCGCGAAGCCGGCGGCGGCCAGCCACAGCATCGGCCGAAGGAAGGCGAGCGGACCTTGAGCGTTCATGCGCGCCTCCCTCGGCGGCTTGGGCGACGGCGAGCGGCCGCGCCTTCCCCTTAGATACGCGCGCCAGCCGCGACGGTTGCCCGCCGCCGCCGATCGACGGTGGGCGAGCGCCGATCTGTGGCTTTGGCGCCGCACCGCAGCAAACTCCGCCGTGCGGATTTGATTTTTGGACGGATGCGTCCATTTATCCCCTTGCCGGGCGGTCCGGCCGCCTCTATCGGGCGGTTCCAGGATCGCAGTCCTCCGAGTCAAGGTTGAGTGATGGCCACGCCCTCCAACAAGAAACTGGTTCCGATGCTGATCGCCGGGGTCGCCGGCGTCGCCGTGCTGGTCGGCGCCACCCTGTGGTTCATCGACAAGCAGCGCTTCGAGGGCACCGACAACGCCTTCGTCCAGGCCGACACCGTCCAGGTCAGCCCCCAGGTCTCCGGCTATGTCGCCGAGGTGCTGGTGGCCGACAACCAGCGGGTCGAGGCCGGCCAGGTGGTGGCGCGGATCGATCCGGCCACCCTGCAGGCCAAGCTCGACCAGGCGACCGCCAACGCCCAGGCCCTGGACGCCGCCATCACCAGCGTCGACGACAAGGCCGCCCTCGAACAGGCGCTGATCGCCCAGAAGGCGGCCGGGGTGGCCAGCGCCCAGGCCGACGCCGGCCGGGCCAAGGCCGACCTCGACCGCTACGGCGTCCTGGCCGGCCAGGGCTGGGTGTCGCAGCAGAAGCTGCAGACCGAGCGGGCCGGAACCGCCCAGTCGACCGCCGCCGTCGCCAGCGCCCAGGCCGCCCTCGAGGCCGAACGCCGCGCCGCCCAGTCGCTGGGCTCGGCCCGCGCCCAAACCATCGCCCAGGCCGCCGCCGCCCACGCCGCCGTCGACCAGGCCCGCATCGATCTCGAACGCACCGTCATCCGCGCCCCGGTTGGCGGCGTGGTCGGGGCCCGCTCGGTGCGTCCCGGCCAGCTGGTGCAGCCCGGCGTCGCCCTGATGTCGGTGGTGCCGCTGGGCCAGAGCTATGTGGTCGCCAATTTCAAGGAGACCCAGGTCGACCGCCTGCGGGTCGGCCAGCCGGTGGAGATCGAGGCCGACGCCTTCGGCAAACAGAAGATCCACGGCCGCATCGACAGCTTCGCCCCGGCCACCGGCCAGGAATTCGCCCTGATCCCGGTCGAGAACGCGGTCGGCAATTTCACCAAGATCACCCAGCGCCTGCCGGTGAAGATTGTCGTCGACCGCTCGCCGCTGGGCGCCGCCCTGCGGCCCGGCCTGTCGGTGGCGGTCAAGGTCGACGTCCGCGACCGCTCGGGCCCGTCCTTCGCCGAGGCCGGCCAGGCCATGCCGCGCGTCGCCCGCCAGGGCGTGGACCGCTAGGCCGCGGCCATGACCGACGCCGCCCTCCCCGCCAGCGCCGCGATCGCGCCGGCCAAGCCCGAGATCGACTGGACCAAGCTGTTCCTCGGCTTCGGAGCGATGGTCATCGGCCAGTTCATGGCCATTCTCGACATCCAGATCGTCGCCGCCTCGCTGCCGCAGATCCAGGCCGGGGTCGGGGCCAGCGCCGACCAGGTCAGCTGGATCCAGACCGCCTATCTGATCCCCGAAGTGGTGATGATCCCGCTGTCGGGCTATCTGTCGCGGCTGTGGGGCACCCAGCGGCTGTACATGCTGTCCTGCGCCGGCTTCGTGATCATGAGCGTGCTGACCGGCCTCAGCTCATCGATCGACATGATGATCCTGACCCGGGCCCTGCAGGGCTTCATCGGCGGGGCGATGATCCCGACGGTGTTCGCCGTGGCCTTCACCGCCTTCCCACCCGAGCGGCGGATCACCGCCAGCGTCATCATGGGCCTGATCGTCACCCTGGCCCCCACCGTCGGCCCGACCCTGGGCGGCCACCTGACCGAGTGGCTGAGCTGGCGCTGGCTGTTCTTCATCAATGTGCCGATGGGCGTCATCGTACTGTTCGGCGTCGCCCGCTGGGGCGATTTCGACAAGGGCGACCCCAGCCTGAAGCAGGGCTTCGACTGGTTCGGCCTGGCGGTGATGGCCACCTTCCTGATGAGCCTGCAGTTCGTGCTCGAGGAAGGGGCCAAGAACAGCTGGTTCGAGGACGACCTGATCCTGTGGCTGGCCGTGGTCGCCGCGATCGCCGGGGTCACCTTCGTCTGGCGGCAGCTGAGTTACCGCAACCCGATCGTCGAGCTGCGGGCCTTCGCCAATCGCAACTTCACCATCGGCTTGGCCATGACCGCGGTCTCGGGCGCCAGCCTGTTCGGCGGCACCTTCCTGCTGCCGCAGTTCCTGGGTCGGGTGCGCCATTATTCGGCGGCCGAGGTCGGCACCACCATGGTGATCTCAGGGCTGTCGATGTTCGCCACCGGGCCGATCGCCGGCCGGTTGGTGCGCAAGACCGACCCGCGCGTGCCGATGTTCATCGGCTTCTTGCTGGCCGGCTGGGGCATGTACATGGCCCATGGCGTCACCAAGGACTGGGGCTTCTGGGAGTTCGCCGGGGTCCAGGCCTGCCGCGGGGTGGGGGTGATGATCGCCATGATCGCCACCCAGCAGGTGACGATGAGCACCCTACCGCCGTCGATGGTCAAGAACGCCTCGGGCCTGGTCAACCTGGCCCGCAACACCGGCGGCGCCATCGGCCTGGCCTTGCTGGCCACCAGCATCACCCAGCAGACGGCGCTGTACTACAGCGACATGACCTCGCGGATCGGGGCCGGCGATCCGCAGGCCGCCGGCATGATGCTGGGCCTGGGCCAGCGCATGCAGCAGCTGGGCGTCGCCGACCCCCTGGGGGCCAGCTACAAGGCCTTTTCGATGATGCTGCAGCAGCAGGCCACGGTGCTGGCCTTCGGCGACTCCTTCACCCTGCTGGCCTATGGTTGCTTCATCGCCGCGGTGGTGTCGCTGCTGGCCAAGCCGGCCGCCAACGCCCCGCCGCCGCCGTCGGACGCGCACTGATGCCCAGGGTCGCCGGACAGATCGACGTCGCCAAGACCGAGGCCATCCTCGACGCCGCCATCGAGGTCATCGGCCAGCGCGGCCTGGCCGCGCCGATGGAGGCCATCGCCCGCCAGGCCGGGGTGTCGAAACAGACGGTCTACAACCACTATGGCTCGAAGGCCGAGCTGGTGCGGGCGCTGATGGCCCGCCGGGTCGACCGCATCACCGCCCCGCTGCGCGATCCCGGGGCCGTGGACAATCCGCGCCAGGCGCTGGAAGCCTTCGCCCGCTCGATGCTGGAGACGGTGCTGACCCACAACGCCTATTCGGTGATGCGGGTGATCATCCAAGGCGCGGGCGAGATGCCCGACGTCGCCCGCGAGGTCTACGAGGCCGGGCCCCGCCAGGCGCGGCGGCAGCTGGCCGAGTTCCTCGCGGTCGAGACCCGGCTGGGTCGGATGGCCGTCGACGACGCCGACCAGGCCGCCGAGTTCTTCGCCGGCATGGTCATGGGCCACAGCCAGCTGCGGGCCCTGCTGCGCCTGCCCTCGGACAAGACCGTCGAGGAGTTCCACCAGCTGGCGGCGGCGGCGGCCGACCGCTTCATGCGGGCCTACGCGCCTTAGGGATACTGGCCCCCACCGGACCGCTTCGCGGTCGTCCGCCCCCAGAGGGGGCGGAGTTTCCATGGGCCGGCCCGCTAAGCTCTTCCCCCTCTGGAGGAGGAGGGCCGCAGGCCCGGAGGGGGCGAGTGAGCCCCTACCCCTCGACCTCGTCCGGCATGCCCATCATGTGGAAGCCAGCGTCGACGTGGACGACCTCGCCGGTGGTCGAGCGGCCGAGGTCGGAGACCAGCCACAGGGCGCAGCCGGCCACCCCCTCCATCGAGGTGTCTTCCTTCAGGGCGCTGAAGGCGCGGCCCTGGGCGATCATGCCGCGGCCGCCGGCGATGCCGGCCAGGGCCAGGGTGCGCATGGCCCCGGCCGAGATGGCGTTGCAGCGGATGCCCTTGGGGCCCAGGTCGCGGGCGATGTAGCGGGTCGCCGCCTCCAGCGCCGCCTTGGCCACGCCCATGGTGTTGTAGTTGGGGATGGTCCGCTCCGACCCGAGATAGGTCATGGTGATCAGCGAGCCGCCATTGGGCATGATCTTGGCCGCGCGCTTGGCGACGTCGACGAAGCTGAAGGCCGAGATGTTGAGGGCCATCAGGAAGCCCTCGCGGGTGGTGTTGTCGACGAATGAGCCCTTCAGCTCGTCCTTGTTGGCGAAGGCCACCGAGTGGACGACGAAGTCGAGGGTCCCGAACTTGGCCTCGATCGCCGCGAAGGCGGCGTCCATCGAGGCGTCGTCGGTGACGTCGGCCGGGATCAGGGTGGTGACGCCGATGCTCTCGGCCAACGGCCGCACCCGACGCTCCAGGGCCTCGCCCTGATAGGTGAAGGCCATATCGGCCCCCTGGGCGGCCAGCTGCGAGGCGATGCCCCAGGCGATGGAGTTGTGGTTGGCCACGCCCATGACGAGGCCCTTCTTGCCCCGCATCAGCTCACCCTTGGGGAATGCGTAGTCGTCGGCCATGGCGAGGCGCTCCTGGATCTTTGCGTCGTTGCTAGCAGGCCCGGCCGGTTCGCGGAACCCTGGGCCGCCCGCCTCCTAGTCGGCCTTGGCGATGATCAGCGTGCCGTTGGTGCCGCCGAAGCCGAAGCTGTTGGACATCACCGTGGTCAGGGGCTTGTCGACCCGCTGGCGGAGGATCGGCAGGTCCGCGAACTCGGGGTCGAGGTTCTCGATATGGGCGCTCTCGGCGGCGAAGTCGTTGTTGAGCATCAGGATCGAATAGATCGCCTCCTGGGCCCCGGCCGCGCCGAGACTGTGGCCGGTGAGCGACTTGGTCGAGGAGATCAGCGGGGCCTTGTCGCCGAACACGTCGCGCACCGCCTGCATCTCCTTGCTGTCGCCGACCGGCGTCGAGGTGCCGTGCGGGTTCAGATAGTCGATTTGGCGGTCGCCGGCCCCGGCCATGGCCAGCTTCATGCAGCGCGCCGCGCCCTCGCCGGACGGGGCGACCATGTCGAAGCCGTCGGAATTGGCGGCGTAGCCGACGATCTCGCCGTAGATCTTGGCCCCGCGGGCCTTGGCGCGCTCGTAGTCCTCGAGCACGACGATGCCGCCGCCGCCGGCGATGACGAAGCCGTCGCGGTCGCGGTCATAGGCGCGGCTGGCCACGGCCGGCCGATCGTTGAAGTTGGAGGACATCGCGCCCATGGCGTCGAACAGGTTGGACAGCGTCCAGTCCAGCTCCTCGACGCCGCCGGCGAAGATCACGTCCTGCTTGCCCATGGCGATCTGCTCATAGGCCGAGCCGATGCAATGGGCCGAGGTGGCGCAGGCCGAGCTGATCGAGAAGTTGAGGCCGCGGATCTTGAACCAGGTGGCCAGCACCGCCGACGGCCCCGAACTCATGGCCTTGGGCACGGCGAACGGGCCGATACGCTTGGGGCCCTTTTCCCTGGTGGTGGCGGCGGCCTCGACGATGACCCGGGTGGAGGGGCCGCCCGAGCCGACGATCAGGCCGGTGCGCTCATGGGACACCTCGGACTCGGTCAGGCCGGAATCGGCGATCGCCTGCTCCATGGCGATATGGCCATAGGCGGTGCCGGGGGCGAGGAAGCGGGCGGCGCGGCGGTCGACCAGCGACTCCCAGTCGATCCGCGGGGCGGCGTGCACCTGGCAGCGGAAACCCAGCTCGGCGTATTCCGGCGCCGCGATGACGCCGGACTTGGCCTCGCGCAGCGAGGTCAGCACCTCCGAGGCGCTGTTGCCGATGGACGAGACGATCCCAAGACCGGTGACCACGACGCGACGCATGAAAATCCTCTTCTCCCTTGATCCCAGGTCCGGCGCTTTTAGATCAGCCAGCCGCGCGGTCGGCTTGACCCGCCATCTGCTCGGCGCTGAACAGGCCGACCTTGAGGTCCTTGGTTTCATAGATGGGCTTGCCGTCGGCTTCCATCACGCCGTCGCCGATGCCCATGACCAGCTTGCGGATGATCACCCGCTTCAGGTCGATCTTGTAAACGACCTTCTTGACCTCGGGAACGACCTGGCCGGTGAATTTGACCTCGCCGACGCCCAGGGCGCGGCCGCGGCCGGGCGCGCCCGACCAGCCGAGGAAGAAGCCGAACAGCTGCCACATGGCGTCCAGGCCCAGGCAGCCCGGCATCACCGGATCGCCGATGAAGTGGCAGCCGAAGAACCAGAGGTCGGGATTGATGTCGAACTCGGCCTCGACATAGCCCTTGCCGTACTTGCCGCCGTCCTTCTCGATGCGGACGATGCGATCGAACATCAGCATCGGTGGGACCGGCAGCTGGGCGTTGCCCGGACCGAACATCTCGCCGCGGCCGCAAGCCAGGAGTTCGTCGAAAGTGTAAGAGCTCTTCTGCATGACGCCACGCCCTAGCACGGCGGCGGGCGGCGCCTCAACGGCGCATATCGGCCGCATGATCGCCGATCAGCGGCATTGCGGGCCCGGAGCGGTCCCCCAGATCGCGGTTTCCGGGGCCCAACCCTTGGCGCCGTCGGCCTTCAGCCGGCACCAGCCCTTGTCGCAACGGTCGAGGCCGGCGACGGCCTGGCTGCGCAGATAGGCGGTCACCCGCGACCCCGGCTTGGGGCTGGCCAGCAGCGGCAGGTCGCCCGGCTGAACCCGCATGACGGTGCGCTTGCCGTCGGTGGTGCGCCGGTGCACCCAGGTCAGGCCGCCGCGCGGATCGCAGATCCGCCGCCACTCGCGAGTTTCGGCCACCACCTGCACCGGCAGGCCCTTGGCGTGGTAGGTCCACATCAGCCGGTGCTCCTCATCGGGGCCCTGGCGGGCGTTCACCGGGTCGTACTTCAGCGACAGATAGCGGGGCACGGGCAGGCCGGACGGGGTGGCCCGGGGCGTCTGCGCCCAGGCGGAGCCGGCCGCCGCGGCCAGGGCCACGGTCAGGATCGCGGTCCCCATCGCGGCCTGGGCCGTCGAACGATGTTTGCAATTCGTCGGCATGTTGCTTGGCCGCATCGGGCCCCTTTGCTACAGGTTTCAAACACCCGTCAGGGAAGGCTTTTCAAACCCCCCATGCCAGCCCGCAAGCTCAAAGTCGTCGTCACCCGCAAACTCCCCGATCCGGTGGAGACGAGAATGTGCGAGCTGTTCGACACCGAACTCAATCCCACCGACCAACCGATGACCGCCGATCAGCTGATCGAGGCCATGGGCCGGGCCGACGTGCTGGTGCCAACCATCACCGATCGCATCGATTCGCGCCTTTTGTCGCGATCCGGCGATCGGCTCAAGCTGATCGCCAATTTCGGGGCCGGGGTCGACAATATCGACGTCGCCACCGCCAACGCCCGCGGCATCATCGTCACCAACACCCCCGGGGTGCTGACCGAGGACACCGCCGACCTGACCATGACCCTGATCATGGCCGCCTCGCGGCGGGTGGTCGAGGGGGCCGAGGTGGTCAAGGCCGGCGGCTTCCACGGCTGGTCGCCGACCTGGATGCTGGGCCGCCGCCTGTGGGGCAAGCGCCTGGGCATCATTGGCATGGGCCGCATCGGCCAGGCCGTGGCCCGCCGCGCCAAGGCCTTCGGCATGCAGGTGCACTATCACAATCGCAAGCCGGTCCCGGCCCGCATCGCCGAGGACCTGGAGGCGACCTATTGGGAAAGCCTCGACCAGATGCTGGCGCGGATGGACATCATCTCGGTCAACTGCCCGCACACCCCGGCCACCTATCACCTGCTGTCGGCCCGGCGGCTGAAGCTGCTGCGGCCGCAGGCCATCGTCGTCAACACCGCCCGCGGCGAGGTCATCGACGAGGGGGCCCTGGCCAATATGCTGGCCCGCGGCGACCTGGCCGGGGCGGGGCTGGACGTCTACGAACACGAACCGGCGATCAATCCCAAGCTGCTGAAGCTGCCCAATGTGGTGCTGCTGCCGCACATGGGTTCGGCCACGGTCGAGGGCCGCATCGACATGGGCGAGAAGGTCATCGTCAACGTGAAGACCTTCATGGACGGCCACCGACCGCCGGACCGGGTGATTCCGTCGATGCTGTGACGGCGACTTGCGCGGGGACCGGCGTTCGTCAGGCGCCGCAGGCGCAGGCCGGATCGGCGCCGATCCGCACCGTGCGGGTCTCGGCGGCCAGGGCGTCGTAGATCAGCAGCCGGCCGGTCAGGCTGTCGCCGGCCCCGGTGATCAGCTTCACCGCTTCCAGCGCCATCATCGATCCGATCACCCCGGCCAGGGCCCCGACCACGCCGACGGCGGCGCAGGTCTCCGCCTCCGGCGGGGTCTCGGGCACCAGGCAGCGATAGCAGGGCCGGCCGGAAAACACCCCGACCTGGCCGGTCCAGCGGCCCAGGGCCCCGCTGACCAGGGTCTTGCCCTCGGCGACGCAAGCGTCACTGACCGCGAAGCGGGTGGTGAAGTCATCGGTGCCGTCGAGCACCAGGTCGTAGCCAGCGATCAGGGCGCGGGCGTTGTCGGCGGTCAGCCAGGCGCCGTGGCCAACCACCGTCACGTGCGGATTGATCGCCGCCAGCCGCTCGGCGGCGACCGCCACCTTGGGCCGGCCGACATCGGCCGCGCCATACAGCACCTGGCGCTGCAGGTTGGACAGCGACACCGTGTCGGCGTCGACCAGGCCGATGGTCCCGACCCCGGCCGCCGCCAGGTACAGCGCCGCCGGCGCGCCCAGGCCGCCGGCCCCGACCAGCAGCACCCGCGCCGCCTTCAGCCGTTGCTGGCCCGGTCCGCCGATCTCGCGCAGCACCAGATGGCGGGCGTAACGCTCGACCTCGGCCTCTGAAAAGCTCATCGCGCTTGACCCTTCCCGGTCGCCTCGCCACATGCCAGCCATGCAAAGCAGCAATTCATTCCCCGACTGGCACGGCACCACCATCCTGGCGGTGAGCAAGAACGGCTCCACCGTCATCGCCGGAGACGGACAGGTCTCCATGGGCCAGACCGTTGTCAAGGGTAACGCCCGCAAGGTGCGGCGCCTGGCCGGCGGCAAGGTCATCGCCGGCTTCGCCGGGGCGACGGCCGACGCCTTCACCCTGATCGAGCGGCTGGAGGCCAAGCTGGAGCAGTATCCCGACCAGCTGGCCCGGGCCTGCGTCGACCTGGCCAAGGACTGGCGCACCGACCGCTACCTGCGCAAGCTGGAGGCCATGCTGTTGGTGGCGGACGCCACCGCCATCTACACGGTCACCGGGGTCGGCGACGTGCTGGAGCCCGAAACCCTGCACGGCGGCGGCGTCGCGGCCATCGGCTCGGGCGGCAACTACGCCCTGGCGGCGGCCAAGGCCCTGCTCGACCAGGACCTGACCGCCGA
>JAQGIN010000529.1 GCA_028291125.1 Caulobacter sp. | reverse complement strand
TCTGAACCTCCTCGCGCAGTCCCTCCGCTTTGCGGGCGTAGAGGGCGGCGGCGGGCGCGTCGCCGGCCAGGGCCGCCAGCCGGCTGATCGCCCGGGCGTTGGCGTACATGTAGCTGTTGATCGACGGGCGAAAGGCGTGGCCGCCGGTGAAGCCGTCCGCGCCGCCCGAGGCGTCGATCGAGGCGATGGTGTATTCGGTGGCGTCCAGCAGCGGCTCGATCCAGTACAGCTTCTTGTCGAAGTCGTAGCGGTCGTCCCACAGGCCATAGACGTGGCGCATCGCCACCAGGTGCTTGAGGGCGAAGGCCTTGTCGCCGTCGACCAGGAAGCGGGCGTAGACAGCGTCGGCGATGGCCTCGCTGAAGTGGCGGTCGTTGCCGCCGCCCGCGTACATGAAGTCGATATAGTCGCTGGCGTAGCGGCGATCGCGCAGCCAGCGGCCCTCATAGAGGTGGAAGCCGGTGGCGTCGTTGAGGCTGGCGTAGGGCTCGCGCTGCCAGCCGACATCGTCGAGGAATTCGGTGGTGATGTAGCCGTTGGCTCCGAGATCGCGCTGGTGGGCCCGGAACAGCCGCCAGCGGTAGTAGTAGATCGCGTCCAGGGTCGGGTCGGAGGACTCGAACAGCGGGATGTTGTTCTCGAACCAGGGGGCGTCGCCGGCGAATTCGCGCGCCGCGATGCGGTGGGCGTCGAGCGGCGGGGCCGCCATCGCCAGCGGCGCGGCCAGGCAGGCCGCCAGGACCATCGCCGCGCGCAGTCCGCTCCAAAGCCTGGCCATGCCGCCCTCCCCGCGCCGTCGTTGGGAGGCAGCCTGCCGGATCGCGGGACGGAAAACAATTGTCTGAGTTTAGAGTCTAGACCGTCGCGCGTCGGCCGTGACACAACATCGGCGTCGCCGGGGAGCGGCGGCGGCGAGGTGCGCCCGATGCGTCTGTTTCATCTGGTCCTGGCGGTGGCGATGCTCGCCGCCCCCGGCCTGTCCGTCGCCCAGCCCGCCGCGCCGACGCCGCTGTATCGCGACCCGGTCCATGACGGCGCCGCCGACGCGGCGGTGGTGCGCGAACCGTCCACCGGCCGGTGGCTGATGTTCTACACCAACCGCCGCGCCGACCTGACCGGCCTGCCGGCCAAGGACGTCTCCTGGGTGTACGGCACGCGTATCGGCGTCGCCGAGTCCGCCGACGGCGGCACGACCTGGCGCTACCGCGGCCTCGCCGACCTGCCGGTGGCCGAGCCCACCCAGTGGGCGCCGGAAATCGTCGAAGACCACGGCCTGCACCACATGTTCCTCACCGTCGTGCCGGGGGTGTTCAAGGACTGGAACGGCGCGCGCCGGATCGTCCACCTGACCAGCCCGGATCTCACCCACTGGACCCTGGTGGGGCCGCTGGACCTAAGCTCCGACCGGGTGATCGACGCCTCGGTCCTGAAGCTGCCCGACGGGACCTGGCGGCTCTGGTACAAGGACGAGCGCGACGGTAGCGCGATCCGCTACGCCGACAGCCCCGATCTGTCGGCCTGGACGCCCAAGGGCCGGGCCATCGCCGCCCCACCGGGCGAAGGGCCGAAGGTGTTCGTCTGGAAGGGCCGCACCTGGATGGTGGTCGACCACTGGAACGGTCTGGGGGTCTACGGCTCCGACGACGCCCTGACCTGGACGCCGCAGCCCGGCCGCCTGCTGGACCAGCCGGGCAAGCGCCCGACCGACCAGGCCAAGGGCCAGCACGCCGACGTCGTGGTCAGCGGCGACCGCGCCTATCTGTTCTACTTCACCCACCAGGAAAACGCCCCGCAGGCGGCCGCCGACCCGTTGTGGCGCCGTCGCTCGGTGGTGCAGGTGACCGAGCTGAAGCTGCACGACGGCCGCCTGACGCTCGACCGCGACACGCCGACGGTGGTGGTGCTTCAGCCGGCGACGGCGACCAGCCGACGGTCCCGGGCCGGGTCGTCGAGATAGCGGGACAGCTCCTCCACCAACCGCCGCGCCGCGCCGACGTCGGCGTCGATGGCCGCCTGTTCGAGGTCGCCGCCGATATCGGTGATCACCTGGAAGCCGAAGGCGCCGCCCGAGCCTCTCAGATTGTGCCCAAGGACGGTCACCGTCTCGAAATCGGCCTGATTCAGCGCCGTCCGCATGGTGACGACATGTTGCCGGCAGCTGGCCAGATAGGCCGGGACCTGGGCCGCCAGCCTGGCGCTCAGCCGCCAGGATTGGAGGTCGTCTGGACGATCCTCGTCACGCGGCGGAAACGGCGCGACGGCGGAATAGTCGCGGATCGCCTGCAGCAGCACGTCCTGCTTGATCGGCTTGGTCAGATAGGCCGTGCAGCCCGCCGCCAGGCAGGTCTCGCGGTCGCCCTTCAGCGCCGAGGCGGTCAGGGCGATGATCGGGGTCGGCGCACGGCCGTTCGCCTTCTCCCAGGCGCGGATGGTCCGCGTCGCGGTCAAGCCGTCCATGACCGGCATCTGCCGGTCCATCAGCACCAGGTCGTAGTGGCCGGCCTTGAACATCTCGCAGGCGATCAGGCCGGTGTCGGCGACGTCGATCAGATAGGGCGTGTCCTCGAGATAGGCCAAGGCGATGGTGCAGTTGTCGGGAGAGTCCTCGGCCATCAGGATGCGCAGCGCCGGCTGCGCCGCCTCGGGCCCGACGCCCACCGGCGCGCTGATCGGGCGGCTAGCGGCCGTCCAGACCTCGAAGGGCACGGCGAAGGCGAAGACGCTGCCCTCGCCGAACGCGCTGGTCGCCCAGATGCGCCCGCCCATCAGCTCGACCAAGCGCTTGGAGATCGTCAGGCCAAGGCCCGAACCGCCAAACCGCCGCGTCGTCGAGGAGTCGGCCTGGATGAAGCGTTCGAAGATGCGGGCGATCTTGTCGTCGGCGATGCCGATGCCGGTGTCCGACACCGAGAACCGCAAGGCGGTCGGCACCGAGCTGTCCTGATCGCGC
>JAQGIN010000508.1 GCA_028291125.1 Caulobacter sp. | reverse complement strand
CCGCGCTGGCCCAGAGCGGGGCCGATGGGCGGTGAAGGCGTGGCGGAGCCGGCCTTCACCTGGAGCTTGATATAGCCCAGGATCTTCTTAGCCATTGTATCCTCTCAAGAAAGCCGAGCTAACGGCCTTCGCTGGTTGGCCGTGGTGCGGGCTTGGCGTCCCTTCCACGGATTTGACGTTCGGCGCGCGCTTTGAAGGACGAACGCCGAACGACGCCCCGGGACGGAGTCCTGGCGCGAGGCGGGGCGTGTAGCAGGTGGAGGGGCCAGGGGCAAGTTACGGCGGCGGCGGCGTGATGGCCGGTGGCGACGACAGAAGGGCGCGCGGCTAAAAAATGATCGCGAGCTGTCGGAACGCGTCGATCTGGCCCGTCCTTGGGCCAGGACCGTCACGAGGAGGAAACCGTGAGAGACCTGATCTTGAAGATGGCCATATCGATCGACGGCTTCGTGAGTGACCTGGATGGCGCAAACACGTGGATGTTCGGCGCCGATCAGGAGGCGAAGGCCTGGGGCGTGGAGACCATATGGAACGCCAGCCTGCACATCATGGGCAGCCGCAGCTTCTCCGCCATGGCCCCCTACTGGCAGACCTCCACCGACCAGTTCGCGCCGCCGATGAACCAGATCCCCAAGGTCGTCTTCTCACGACAGGGGCCGGCGATCCTGAGGAACGTGAACACGACGGCGGCGCTCGACGCCGCCCGCGCCAATGGACAGTCCGCGGAGCCGCAGCCCGGCGCGGGGAGTTGGGCGCAGGCCTATGTGGCGAGCGGCGACCTGGCGACGGAAATCGCGAAGTTGAAAGCCCAGGAGGGCAAGCCGATCATCGCCCACGGCGGAGTCCGCTTCGCCCGCAGCCTCGTCGCCCAGGGGCTGGTCGACCAGTTCGCCCTGATCGTCGCCCCCGTGGCGCTGGGCCAAGGCTTGCCGCTGTTCTCCGACCTCGCCGCGCCAACGCGTCTCAAGCTGATGAGCTCGAAAGCCTTTCCGGGGGGCGCGGTGGCGCAGATCTATCGGCCAGCGTGACCCGTCGCCGAAGGTCCTGTCGTCGGCACTAGGCCAAGGGCGGCCATGGCGCTGAGCGGTCGTTTGTCGGCGATCCCGCCGGAGGAAGCCCGCTTGGGCTCCCCCGGACAGGAACGCCCCTAGCGCAGCCCGCCGGCGGCGGCGAGGATCTCGCCGGTCACCCAGCCGGCGTCGTCGGAGGCCAGGAACACCGCCACCGGGGCGATGTCGGTCGGCTGGCCCAGGCGGCCGAGCGGAGTCTGGCCGATCAGCTGGTTCATGAAGTCGCTGTCCATCACGCCCGCGGCATGGACGCCCTCGGTCTCGACGCCGCCGGGGCTGATGGCGTTGACCCGGATCTTGCGCGGGCCCAGCTCCTTGGCCAGGACGCGGGTGATCGTGTTCACGGCGGCCTTGGTGGCGGTGTAGACCGAGGCCGCCGGCAGGTTCAGGTCGGTGGCGTTGGAGCTGATGTTGATGACGCTGCCGCCGGCCGGGCCAAATTGCTTGGCCGCCTCCTGGGTGGTCAGCAGCAGGCCCAGCACGTTGGTGTTGAATTCGCGATGGAATTCGGCCTCGGTCACCTCTTCCAGCGGCGCGAACGCATAGACGCCGGCGTTGTTGACCAGGATGTCGACCACGCCGAAGGCGGCCTTGGCCTCGGCGAACAGCCGGGTGATGTCGGCCTGTTTGGAGACGTCGCCCTGCACGGCCACGGCCTTGCCGCCGGCGGCGACGATCTCGGCCACCACCTTGTCGGCGCCCTCGCGGCTGGAGGCGTAATTGACCACCACCGCCGCGCCTTCGGCCGCCAGGCCCTTGGCGATGCCGGCGCCGATACCCTTCGAGGCGCCCGTCACCACGGCCGTCTTGCCCGTAAGCTTGCTCATAGTTCTCTATCCCTACCGCCCGAATGGCGACAGTTCGATAGTTAGATAATCATCGAAGTGATTCAAGGGCGAGGACCGGGCCCGGACCGCGATTTGGGTTCAGATCGCCGCGAGCTGGGCGAGATAGGCGTTGAGGACGTCGCGCCGCAGCACCAGGAAGGCGAACTTGCCCTCGCGGCAGATGTCGATCAGCCCGGCCGTCTCCAGGTCCTTCAGATGGTGCGACAGGGTGGCGGCGCTGATCGGATGGGCCTTGGCCACGCAGCCGCACGGGGTCGGATCGGTCGAGGCGCCGATCTCCTTGAGGATCTGGCGCCGCCGGGGCTCGGCCAGGGCCTTGGCGATCAGGGTCACCTGCCGTTCGTCGAGGATCGGGGGGCCGGCCGCGTCCGGCTGCGCCGCTGGGTGCTGCATGCCTCCCATATGGGCTGAGGGCGCGGGGATGGAAAGAGGGGGTGGATAGAGCGGACAGGCACTCACCCCTCGACGCTTCGGCAGGATCACGGACGCTTGGGGGTGAGCGCCTGTCCCCGTCCATCTATCCTGAACAGCAAAAACCCCGCGCCGTTTCCGGCGCGGGGTTTTCGAAACTCAGCCGTGACCGTACTGGGTCAGGCGATCTTTTCGACCTGGGCGTATTCCAGCTCGACCGGGGTGGCGCGGCCGAAGATCGAGACGGTGACGCGCAGGCGAGCCCGCTCCTCGTCGACCTGCTCGACCGAGCCGTTGAAGCTGGCGAACGGGCCGTCGGTGACGCGGACGTTCTCGCCGATCTCGAAGCTGATGACCGACTTCGGACGCTCGACGCCCTCCTCGATCGCGCCGACGATGCGCTGGACTTCCTTTTCCGACACCGGCATCGGCTTGGAGCCGCTGCCGAGGAAGCCGGTGACCTTCGGGGTGTTCTTGATCAGGTGATAGGCCTCGTCCGAGAGGTTCATCTTCACCAGCACGTAGCCGGGGAAGAACTTGCGCTCGGCGTTGACCTTGCGGCCGCGGCGGATCTCGACGACGTCCTCGGTCGGGACCAGGATCTCGGAGAAGCTGTCCTCGAGCCCGTGGCTCTTGGCTTGCTCGCGGATGCTCTCGGCCACCTTCTTCTCGAAGTTCGAGTAGGCGTGGACGATGTACCACTTGTGGTTCGGGTTGGACGCGGTTTCGCTGCTCATCGTCTTCAATCTTATCCCGCGTTGGCCAGGCTCAGGATCTGGCGGATGCCGAAACCGAGGCCCCAGTCGACTCCCAGAAAGAACACCGACGCCATCACCACCATGATGAAGACCATCACCGAGGTGATCCAGGTCTCCTTGCGGCTGGTCCAGGTGATCTTGCGCGTCTCGGCGCGGACCTCGCGGAAGAACTGCACGGGGTTCGTGCGCTTCTTCGGCGCGACCGGAGCCTTGGCGGCCGCCGACGCCATGCCGGCGGGCGCGAGCGCGGCCGCCGTGCGGGCGGCTCGGCTCTTGATCGCTGACGGGCTGGATCCCGGTTTCCTGGCCATACCTAGAGGCTCGCGACTTTCAAAACAGGCGGGACCCGAAACGGGGCCGCCAATGACATATAGTGGCAGGAGTGGAGGGACTCGAACCCACGACCCTCGGTTTTGGAGACCGATGCTCTACCAGCTGAGCTACACTCCTATCGACCCTCGGCCCTCGCGGGCCGCGGCCTCCGGACAATGGGCAGCGCGCCGGAAGGCCTTGAAGCCCGCCGGCGCGCTAGACCCAGTCGCCAGAGCCGCGTCGTTTAGCAGGGACGCCCGGTCCGGGCAAGCCGCCCGAGGGGCCCTGTTGGGATGGGCAGCCGGCGATCGCGTCGGGATCGCGTTGGACCCGACGGCGGATCGGCCTGGCGGCCAATGCGTTAGCTCCGCGAGCAAGGAGCGTCCGATGTCCAGTGAACCGTCCCGCCCGTCCAATCGCGAGGTCGAGACCGAAAATCAGCGCGCCCCGGGGCGCGACGGCAAGCCGCCGCGACCGGCCACCGAACCGGCCGGGGGCGAAGGGTCGACGACCTCGCCGAAGACCCGGACCGATCCGGGCTCCGGCGAGTCGTGAGGGTCAGCCCGCCTTCTTCTCCGTCTTGTCGGCGGCGGGCTTGTCGGTGGCGGTCGAGGCCGAGGCCGGCGCCGCGCACTGGATGTTCAGATAGGACCAGGTGACGTCGGACAGTTCGCGGCCGCAGGGCGTGTTCTTGCCCATGTCCCGGCCGTGCATCGAGATGCCGACGCCGCGCGCCGGATCCGGACGCGGGCTGGCGGTGGAGATGTCATAATAACCGCCGCCCGGGTTGCGGACCACGATGCACGAGGTGGTCTCGACCGGCCGGACGCATCCGGACGCCGTCACCGATTTACCCTCGAGCGTGACCTGCTGAAGCTGGGCGTCCGCCCGCGCCTTGGCGCTTCCTGGCCCCTCGTCGCAACCGGCGACGATCAGCGCCAAGAGTCCGGCCGCCGCGGCGGCCTTTACGAACCTTACCCGCATACGCTTCCTCCATATCATTGGCTCCGCAAGCGAAGCATGAAGGAAGTGTGCGCCCCGTTTCAGCACCCAGCAATCACATTTTTGACACAGTTCCAAAAAACGACCGAGACTTTTTGACTAAAGCGTCAGAGAATTTGCGGACTTGCTTAACGTGCATCGGCGTTGACAGGCGCGCTCATCTTCTCACATGAGAATAGAGTCGCCTCAGGGCCGTGGCGGCGACCCTAATTTCCCCGCGTCGATTGACGCGAACAGGACGATCGAATCGATGACGGCCACCGCGCTAAGCCCCGCCCCCAAGGACGCCGCCCCCAGTCCGCACCACCTCGAGACCGTACTCTGGGTGAAGCACTGGACGGACCGTCTGTTCAGCTTCGCCATCACCCGCCCGCCCAGCTTCCGCTTCCGCTCCGGCGAATTCGTGATGATCGGCCTGCCGGCCCGCGAGGAGCTGGGCGAGAAGAAAGCCATCCTGCGGGCCTATTCGATCGCCTCGCCCAGCTTCGCCGAGGAGCTGGAATTCTTCTCGATCAAGGTTCCCGACGGCCCGCTGACCTCGCGCCTGCAACTGATCCAGGCCGGCGACCAGATCCTGCTCGGCAAGAAGCCGACCGGCACCCTGGTGCTCGACGCCGTGCGGCCGGGCAAGCGTCTGTTCCTGTTCGGCACCGGCACCGGCCTGGCCCCGTTCCTCAGCGTCGCCCGCGACCCCGACGCCTATGCCCGCTTCGAGCAGGTGATCGTCGCCCACGGCGTACGCGAGGTGAAGGAGCTGGCCTATCGCGAGCTGTTCACCGCCGAGATCCACGACGACCCGCTGGTCGGCGACGAGGCCAAGGCCCAGCTGGCCTACTATCCCACCGTCACCCGCGAGCCGTTCGAACGTCAGGGCCGGTTCACCGACCTGATCGCCACCGGCCAGTTGTTCCGCGAGGTCGGCAGCCCGTTCGAGCGCTTCGATCCGGAAACCGACCGGGCGATGCTGTGCGGCAGCATGGCGATGATCAAGGACACCGCCGCCCTGCTCGAGGCCCACGGCCTGAAGGAGGGCTCGAACGCCGAGCCCGGCGACTTTGTCATCGAACGGGCCTTTGTCGGATAAACCCGCCCTCGACCTGAAGAACCTCGCCGTCGAGGCGGCGCGCGCGCGCATGCTGGCCGGAGCGCAGCGGCTGGGGATCGAGACCGTCGCCCTGGCCCAGGCCGCCGGCCGGGTCCTGGCCGAACCGGTGCTGGCGGTGCGCGACCAGCCGCCGTTCGACGCCTCGGCGATGGACGGCTGGGCGATCCGCCGCGTCGACCTGACGCCGGACACGACCTTCAAGATCGCCGGCGAGAGCGCCGCCGGCCACGGCCACGCCGGCCCGGTCGCGCCCGGCGAGGCGGTGCGGATCTTCACCGGCGCGCCTCTGCCGGCCGGGGCCGACCTGGTGGTCATCCAGGAGAACGCCGTCCGCGACGGCGACGGCGTGCGCTTCGTCCTCGGCGGCGAGCCGGCCGGCAACATCCGCCCGCGCGGCGGCGACTTCCGCCAGGGCGAGGCGCTGCTGGCGGTGGGCGCGCGACTCGACGCCTGGCGGCTGGGCCTGGCGGCGGCGGCGGGACGCGACCGCCTGACCGTGGCGCGCCGGCCGCGGGTGGCCATCCTCGCCACCGGCGACGAGCTGGTCCAGCCGGGCCAGGTTCCCGGCGATCACCAGATCTTCGAGTCCGGGACCTCGAGCCTGGCCGCCCTGATCATCGCCTGGGGCGGCGAGCCCGTGCGGCTGGAGGCGGCCGCCGACCGCATCGAGGCCATCGCCGACGCGGTCGCCGGCGCCTCGGCCGACCTGATCCTCACCGTCGGCGGCGCCTCGGTGGGCGACCACGACCTGGTCAAGCCGGCCCTGGCCGGCCTGGGCCTGACGCTGCGGGTCGAGACCATCGCCATCCGCCCAGGCAAGCCGACCTGGTTCGGCCATCTCGCCGACGGCCGCCGGGTGCTGGGCCTGCCCGGCAATCCGGCCTCGGCCCTGGTCTGCGCCGAACTGTTCCTGCGGCCGCTGCTGGCCGCCCTGACCGGGGCCGATCCGGCCCTGGGCCTGCACGCCGCGCGGCTGACCGACGCCTTGCCCGGCAATGGGCCGCGCGAGCATTGGCTGCGCGCCGCCCTGGCCGTCGACGACCACGGCCAGGTCGCCGTCACCGCCTTTTCCGATCAGGATTCGTCGCTGGTCGGAGTGTTCTCGCGGGCCGACGCCCTGCTCCGCCGCCCCGCCGGCGCCGCGCCCGCCGCAGCGGGCGAGGTCGTCACGGTTCTTCCGCTGAGACGCGCCTGAACCGGCAGACGCGGCCCGATGGGCATGCTAAGCCGAGCCCGACACGGGCCCTTGGGTCGCGGCAGAGGTTTCGTCTTATGGGTCGTGCCGGCAAGATCGCGGCGCACGTGCTGCTCGCCTTCATCGCCTTGCTCATGGCCCATGTCCTGGCGACCGGCGGCGCGCTCTTCTCGTCGGCCACGGTCCTGCAGGCGGCGGTGTTCGCCCTGTCGGCCCTGGCCACCGAACTGCTGTTCCGCGTCGAGCGCGCGCCCTGGCGATTCGTCGCCGCCACCGACATGCTGCGGCTGGTCCGCTCGGCCCTGCTCACCACCCTGACCTTCGCCCTGCTGGCCCGCCTCGGCGGGCTCGACGTGCCCGGCGGCCTGCGCACCATCATCGCGGCCTTCGTGTTCGACGTCGCCCTGCTGTCGGGCCTGCGCATCGCCCGCCGCGCCCTGCACGAGAACATGCTGATCGACGCCGTCCTGCGCCTGCGGCCGGCCCCCGCCCATCCGGCCCTGGCCCGGCTGCTGATCGTCGGCTCGGCCGCCGAGGCCGAGGACTTCCTGCGCGCCCCCGCCACCCTGGGCGAACGCTACGCCCCGGTCGGCGTACTGACCCCCGACGCCCGCGAAACCGGCGACGAGCTGCGCGGCGTCTGCGTGCTGGGCGCGGTGACCGAGTTCGACGCCGTGCTCACCCAACTGCGCGAGGGCGGCCTGTCGCCGGCGGCCTTGCTGTTCCTCACCGACGGCCCGCTGATCGCCTTCGGGGCCGAACGGCTGGGCCGGCTGAAGAGCGAAGGCGTCAAGCTGCTGCGCCGCCAGGGCGTGGTCGAGATGGGCCACGCCCCGGCCAGCGCCACCCTGCGCGAAATCAGCCTCGAGGAGCTGCTCAGCCGTCCGCCGGTGCGGCTGGATCCCGAACCGGTCCGCGCCCTGGTCGCCGGCCGGCGGGTGCTGGTCACCGGGGCCGGCGGCAGCATCGGCTCGGAGCTATGCCGCCAGATCGCCGCCTGCGGCCCGGCCCGCCTGACCCTGGTCGACGCCTCCGAGGCCAATCTGTTCTTCATCGACCGCGAACTGGGCGAGGCCTGGCCCGACCTGGCGCGGCGCGAGGTGCTGTGCGACGTGCGCGACGCCCAGCGGGTGGGGCTGATCTTCGAGGCCGAACAGCCCGAGATCGTCTTCCACGCCGCGGCGCTGAAACACGTCACCCTGGTCGAAAACCATCCCTGCGAGGGGGCCCGCACCAATGTCCTGGGCACCCGCAACGTCGCCGCCGCCGCCAAGGCCTGCGGCGCGGCGCATTTCGCCCTGATCTCCACCGACAAGGCCGTGGCCCCGACCAGCGTCATGGGGGCGACCAAGCGCATCGCCGAATCCCTGGCCCGCCAGTTCGGCGAGGGCCCGGCCACCCGGGTCAGCATCGTGCGGTTCGGCAATGTGCTGGGCTCGGCCGGGTCGGTGGTGCCGATCTTCCAGCACCAGATCGCCCGCGGCGGGCCGATCACCGTCACCGACGCCGCCGTCGAACGCTATTTCATGACCATCCCGGAGGCTGTGCAGCTGGTTCTGAGGGCCGTGGCCCTGTCGGCCGCCGACGCCGCGCCGCCGGCCGGGGTCCTGACCCTGGAGATGGGCGAGCCGGTGAAGATCATCGACCTGGCCCGACGGATGATCGAACTGCAGGGCCTGATCCCCGACCGCGACATCGAGATCCGCGTCACCGGCCTGCGGCCCGGCGAGAAGATCACCGAGGCCCTGGTCGACGTCAACGAGGTCACCCGGGTCAAGGCCCCGGGCGTCATCGAGGCGGCGCCGGCGACGCCGCCACCGCCGATCGAGGCGATCGACCTGGCCCGGCTGGAGGCCGCGGCGCTCAGCGGCGACGAGGTCGGCGTGCGCGCCCAGCTGTTCGCCGCCGTGGAACGCCTGCGCGCCATCGATCCACCCTCCCGCGAGAAGGCCCGAACTCGCGCCTGAGGCGAGGCCAGGGGTTCGAATCAAAGCGCCATGCTCACCTGCCCGCGAGAGGGTTGGGTGTCCTATGATTGATCGCTCGGCGGACGCCGTTCGCCTGCAGGGTTACGCACGTCGCTATCGCAACATGACCCCCGTGCGGCTTGTTCTGAACGTGGCGCTCATCGCGTTGCTGGCGCTGTTCGCGACGCCCGGGATGGTGGCGCTGGGCGGGGTGCAGCTGGGTCTGGACCTGTTGCTGTCGCTGGCGGTCCGCCAAGCCGCCCGTCAGGCCGACGCCGAGGTCGGCCTGCGGATCTTGCGCTGGTCCACCGGCGCCTTGGCGTGCCTGATGGCGGTGAACGTCTGTGTGCTGACGGTGCTGATCCGCCTCTCGGAGGATCCGCTGATGCGGGCCGAGGCGGTGCTGCTGGCCATCTTCGCCCTGATCTTCACCGCCCTGCGCCTGCACATGAGCCGCTTCAACCAGGCCCTGGCCATCCTGCCGACGGCAGCCACCCTGATCTGGCTGGGACTCGACCAGCCGGGGCCGTGGACGGTCAATCCCTACACCCTGGCGATGGCGGTGTTCGTCGGGGCGGTCCTGGCCGTCACCTGGCGCCAACAGCTGACCGACCACTCCCTGGCCGAGGCCGGCGTCGCCCTGGTTCAGCAGAACGCCGCCCTGACCGCGGCGGTCGAGGAGGCCCAGGCCGCCAGCCGGGCCAAGTCCGACCTGCTGGCCATCGCCAGCCACGAGATCCGCACGCCGCTCAACGCCGTGCTCGGCTTCGCCCAGGCGCTGCGCGGCGAGGCGCTGTCGCCCCGCCAGGCCGAGCTGACCCAGGGCGTGCTGGACGCCGGCGCCCAGCTGACCCGTCTGCTCGACTCGGTGCTGGACCATTCGGGCATGGAAGCCGGCAAGGCCACCCTGCGCCTGGCCCCCGTCGACCTGCGCCGCGTCGCCCAGACCGTGGTCCGCATCTGGCGCAACCAGGCCCAGACGGCGGGCGTGCGCCTGGTGCTCGAACCGCCCGCCTCGGCCGAGGTCTACAGCGTCATCGCCGACGAGGCCCGGGTGGAGCAGACCCTGATCAATCTGATCTCCAACGCCCTGAAGGCCACGCCGCCGGGCGGCCGGGTCAGCGTCAAGCTGGCCGGCGAACGGCGGGGCGAGGCGCTGGCCCTGCGGATCGAGGTGCGCGACAGCGGTCCAGGTGTCGCGCCCGAGGACCGCGAGCGGGTGTTCAAGGCCTTCGAACAGACCGAGGACGGCCGCCAGCGCGGCGGCAGCGGCCTGGGCCTGGCGATCTGCGCCGGCAACCTGGCCCTGATGGGCGGCGAGATCGGCGTCGAGGACGCGCCCGAGGGCGGGGCGTTGTTCTGGTTCACCTTCACCGCGCCGATCGCCCGGACGCGCGCGCGGCGGGTGGGCGCCGCCGCGGCGTCGGTGCTCGGCCGGCCGCTGCGGGTGCTGGCGGCCGAGGACAACCCCGCCAACCGCCAGGTGCTGGCCACCTTGCTGCGGGATTCGCCGGTCGCCCTGGTGTTCGCCCAGGACGGGGCCGAGGCGGTGGCGATCCGGCGCACCCAGCCGTTCGACCTGGTTCTAATGGACGCCAACATGCCGGTAATGGACGGGCTGACGGCTCTGAAGGAAATCCGCAGCCTGGAATCCGCTGCGCGCCGCACGCCGGTGTGGATGCTGACCGCCAATGTCTTCGAGGCCGACATCGCCCGCTATCACGACGGCGGGGCCGACGGCGTGCTGCGCAAGCCGATCGACGTGGTCGAGCTGTTCGCGGTGCTGGCCGACGTCGGCGAGGCGGTGGCGCGGCGGGGCGA
>JAQGIN010000505.1 GCA_028291125.1 Caulobacter sp. | reverse complement strand
TAGGGCCGGCAGATGACCCGCATGACGTCGAAGTCCTCGGCGTCGGAGACGCAGAAGCCGCCGATGGCGCCCAGGCTCTTGGAGAAGGTGCCGACGATGAAGTCGACATCGGCCTCGACCCCGGCCTGCTCGGCCAGGCCGCGGCCGCGTTCGCCGAGCACGCCCATCGAATGGGCCTCGTCGACCAGCAGATAGCCGCCCATCTCGCGCTTGATGGCGGCGATCTCCTTCAGCGGCGCGGTGTCGCCGATCATCGAATAGATGCCTTCGACGACGATCAGCCGCTCGCCGGGGACGTCCTTCATCCGCCGCAAGCGCTTGTAGAGGTCTTCGGGGTCGTTGTGGCGGAAGCGGGTGACCTCGGCGTGACCCAGCCGCGAACCGTCATAGATGCTGGCGTGGCTGTCGGCGTCGAGGATCAGGTGGTCGCCGCGGCCGACCAGGGTCGACAGCACGCCCAGATTGGCCTGGTAGCCGGTGGTGAACACCATGGCGTGCTTGCGGCCATAGAACTTGCCCAGCGCCGTCTCGAGCTCGATATGAGCCTCGAAGCTGCCATTGGCGATCCGCGAGCCGGTGGTGCCGGTGCCGCGGGTCTGCACGGCCTGCACCGAGGCGTCGATGCATTCGGGGTCGAAGGTCAGGCCCAGATAGTTGTTGGTGCCGAGCAAGATCGTGCTGCGGCCGTCGATCAGGCCCTCGGTGGGCGAGACGACGGCGTCGAAGCGCACGTTGAACGGATCGGCGCCCGCCTGCCGGATGGACTGGTACGCGTTGCGATAGGCGAGATGCTTGTCGAACAGCCCCATTCTCAAGCCTTTTCCCGAAGATCTTTAATCAAGGCGGACAGGTCTCCGGCGGTCTCGACAGAGGAGAGACGATCAAGCGGAATCGAAATGTCGAACGTATCCTCAAGCTCCATGATGATGTTCATGAGAGTTAAGGAATCCACCGCCAGATCGCGACCGATATGGGTGTCGTTCGACACCTCCACAACCCGCCCGACGACTTTTCCCGTCGCACGGCTGATTTC
The DNA here is from genome assembly GCA_028291125.1 of Caulobacter sp. Classification (GTDB taxonomy): domain Bacteria; phylum Pseudomonadota; class Alphaproteobacteria; order Caulobacterales; family Caulobacteraceae; genus Caulobacter. The sequence continues at coordinate 11,497 of JAQGIN010000505.1, read as the reverse complement.
GTGCAGAGTCAAATCCGTAACTGTTTGCATCGCGACGCGCCGCCCTATCCGAACGGCAACATAACAAGAATGCGACAGCCGTATTGACCCAAAATCGCCCTATTTTCCGATTCGCGCATTTTTTTTCTCATTCAACCACCCCCGGGTCCGGTACCAGCGCACGCTTTGCGCGAAACCGGCCGCTAGGGTGAACCGGGGCGGCGGCGTTTCGGGGGCGATTTCACCCACGCGCAGCGACCAGTCAAGATGACGCAATTCCCGCGCCTTGCCGGGTCCCAGGATCGAAACCTGGCCGGACAGCCGCGCCGCCAGACCCGCCGTGGCGGCCGCCAGGCTCAGGGTGGCGCCCGGAATCCGCACCAGGCGTGGCCGCGCCCCGACGGCCTGCGCCGCCGCTGTCATCAGCTCGACCCAGCCGTAGCCGTCGATCCGGGCGTCGGATAGGGCGAAGACCCCCGTGGCTCGGGCGGCGGCCAAGGCGGCGATCTGCCGCGCCGCGTCCTCGACATGGACGACGGCGACGCGGGCGGCCGGGTCGAGCACCGGCAGAACCGGGCCGGCGGCGGCCTTGAACAGCCGCAGGGTCTCGATGTCGCCGGGGCCGTAGATGGCCGGCGGGCGCACCACCAGCAGGGCGTCGCCGATCTCGGCTCGGACGGCCTCTTCGCCGGCCCGCTTGCTGGCGGCGTAGTCGGACAGGGCCGGCACGCGCGCCGTCAGGCTGGAGACCTGGACGAACCGGCTTCCGGCGGCCCGCGCGGCCTGGGCGACGCGGCGCGCGCCCTCGACATTGGCGCGGTCGAAGGCCTGACGGGACTTGGCCTTGATCAGGCCGGCGGCGTGGATGACCAGTTCGGCGCCGTCGCACAAGGCGGCCAGGGCGGCGGCGTCGGCCAGGTCGCCGACCACCACCTGCGGCTCCAGGGCGCGCCAGGCGGGGTCGATGACGTCGCGCCGGGCCAGCACCCGCACCCGCCAGCCCTCGGCGGCCAGGACCACGGCCAGGTGGCGGCCGAGGAAGCCGGTGGCTCCGGTGATGGCGACGACGCCCCGGGGCACGCGCCTAGGCGCGTTCGACGTCGAAGGCCCCGGCCAGGAAGGCCGAGCGGGCCTTGGAGCGGCTGAGCTTGCCCGACGAGGTCTGGGGCAGGGCGTGGGCGCCGACCAGCCGCACCTGCGCCTCGACGCCGTGACGGCTGCGCAGCACGCCGGCGACGGTGTCGACCAGGGCTTTGCGGCTGTCGGGATCGCCGCCGCGGGTCTGGACCAGGACGATGATGGTCTCCTCGCCGGCCGAGGGGGCGGAGAAGGCGGCGACGTCGCCGCTGCGCAGGCCGGGAACCTCGGCTTCCGCTGTCCATTCAAGGTCTTGCGGCCAAATGTTGCGGCCGTTGAGGATGATCAGATCCTTGCCGCGGCCGGTGATGACGATCTCGCCGTCGGTCAGGTAGCCGAGGTCGCCGGTGTCCAGCCAGCCGTCGGCCGACAGCACCCGCGCCGTCTCCTCCGGCTGGCGGAAATAGCCGCCCATCAGGCTGGGGCCGCGGGCGAAGATCCGCCCGACCCGGCGTTCGGCCAGCACCGCGCCGTCGGCGTCGCGCACCTGCAGCTCGTGGTGCGGCAGGGCCGGGCCGCAGCGGGCGAAGGCGCGCGACCGGGCCGCGCCGCCGGCGGCGACCGCCAGATCCTCGCGCTCCAGCCGAGCGACGTCGAGGGTCTCGAGTTCGAGGCCGCGGCCCAGGGGCGACATGCTGAGCGCCAGGGTGGCCTCGGCCATGCCGTAGCTGGCGACATAGGCGCTGGATTTGAAGCCGACCTGCGCGAAGCGTTCGGCGAAGGCGGCCAACGGCGCGGCGCGGATCATGTCGCCGCCGACCCCGGCGACGCGCCAGGCCGACAGGTCGAGATGATCGATGGCGGCGGCCTCGGCCCGCCGAGCGCACAGCTCGTAGCCGAAGGTTGGGCTGTAGGCGATGGTGCCGCCGTTGCGGGTGATCAGGTCCAGCCACAGCAGGGGGCGGCGCACGAAGGCCCCGGTCGGCAGCAGGTCAACCGACATCTGGCAGCTGAGCGGGCTGAGCAGGAAGCCGATCAGCCCCATGTCGTGATAGAGCGGCAGCCAGGAAACGGCGCGATCCCGGGCCTTCACCTGCATGCCGTCGCGGGTGATCGCCTGGGCGTTGGCCATCAGGGCGCGGTGGGTGACCAGCACCCCGGTCGGGAAGCGGGTGCTGCCCGACGAGAACTGCAGATAGCAAGGATCGTCGGCGGCCACCGGCGGTAAGGCCACGGCCGCCGCCTGCGGCAGGTCGGCCAGCGGGCCGGCGAATTTCAGCGGTGTGATCTGGGCGATCTCGTCGGCCCAGGCGGCCATGGCGGCCGGCACGATCAGGGTGACGGCGGCGGCGGCGCTCAGCATGCGGCCGATCTGGCCGACATAGGCCTCGCGGCCGCCCAGCGGCGCGGGCAGCGGCAACGGCGCGGGAACAAGGCCGGCGTACTGGCAGGCGAAGAAGGCGCGGACGAAGTCGCCGTCGGTCTCGGCGATCAGGCCGACGCTGTCGCCGGGCGCGGCGCCGGCGGCCAACAGCCGGGCGGCCAGGTCGCGGGCCTGCTGGCGCAGGGTCGCATAGGGCAGGGCTTCGACCAGCTCGCCGCGCAGCGAGAACAGGTTGACGCCCGTCGCCCCGGCCGCGGCGAAGTCCAGGGCCTGGGTGAGGGTGTCGAAATCGGCGAGGCGAACGGTCCGGTCGGACCCTGTGGGCGTAATCATCACATCCCGCCTTTGGCGTGGTTTTCGGTATCGACGCAAGAGTTTTGACGCGGATCGCCGGTCGCGCCGGGCCGCGGGCCGGCTCTCAGGCGCCAGAACATCCCGAGCGCCATGGCCGCCATGGCCCCGACCAGGGCGGCGCCAGCCCCGGTCAGGCCAAAGCTTTTGATGATCGGCGCCAGGGCGATCAGATAGACGACACAGACCACCAGCCGCACCCGCAGGGCGGCTCCGGCCCGGCCCAGCGACACCAGCATCGGCTCGACCGGCAAGGCCAGGACGCCGATCGCCGCCGCCGCCACCTGCCAGGTCATGATCCCCGCGGCGGGGGCGAAGGCCTCGCCCATGACCAACACCAGCAGCGGCTTGCCGACCACGGCGGTGACCACCAGCAGCACGCCGGCGGCGGCCCCGCCCAGCAAGCCGACCTGGCGGGCCAGGCGGTTCATCGCCGCCTCGCCGTCGGCGGCGCGCAGCTTGGCCAGTTCCGGATAGAGGGCGGGGATCAGCAGCCGGGCCGGCTTGGCCAGGCCGTCGGCCACCTGCCGGCCCACCCGCCACAGGGCGGCCGGGGCCGGGCCCATCAGCGCGCCCACCGCCAGGGTGATGACATGGGTAAAGGCGACATCCAGCGTGCTGCTGAAATTGGTCGCCCAAGCGAAGCGCCAGACGCCCGGCAGGCCGGCCGACAGCGGCCCCCGCCAGGTGAAGCCATCCAGCAGCCGGCGCCGGTGCAGTTCGATCCAGGACGCGCCGGCCAGATAGACGAAGGAGGCCACGGTGCCGGCCGCCCAGATGATCAGGAACGCCTCGATCGGCCAGTGCAGAGCCCAAGCCGCCGCGCCGCCGGCCAGCCGCACCACCGAGCTGACCGCCTGCTGGGCCGCCAGCGGCCGGAAGCGGTCGAACAGCCGCAGCAGGCCCAGCGACGTTGCCGGGGCCATGAAGGCCACCGACAGGGCGTACAGCGCCGCGGCCGGGGCCATGTCGCGCGACCAGCCCAGCTTGTCGCCGAACAGCAGGGCTCCGCCGACGCCAAGGGTGACGCCGATCACCGCCCCCAGGCCGTCGAGCATCAGGGTGAAGCGCACCACCTGCTGGAAGGCCGGACGGTCGCCGTCGGCCAGCGGCTTGGCCCCGTATTGCAGCACCGTCTGCCACGACTGGAACTTGGCCACGTCGCCCAGCACCTGGGCGAAGGCGTTGATCAGCACCAGCACGCCCAAGGCCGAGGCGCCCAGGGCCCGGGCCGTGACCGCCATATAGGCCAGACCGAGCACGGCGTTGATCGTCCGCCCGCCCAGCAGGGCCCCGGCGTTGCCCAGGATGCGGCGCAGGACCGGCGTCTGGCTCATCGCGGCCGCTCCAGCCGGGCGGCGATCGCCGCGGCGGCGCGATGCGACGAGGGTTCGTCCGTCAGGTCGAAGCTCTCGGCGAAGCCGGCGCGCTGGGCCTCGGCGTAGTCGCCCTCGTTCCGGCGCGCGGCGTCCACCGCCTCGGCCAGGCCGTCGACCTCGTCGAGCACCGGCCCATAGCGCCAGTGGTGATAGCTCTCGTCGCCCCGCCAGACGGCGCCGTGGGCGTTGAGGAACAGGCAGGGCTTGGGCGTGCGCAGGAATTCGTAGATCTGGCTGCTGGCGTCGCCCAGATAGACGTCGGCCCCGCGGGTGTAGGTCATGTCGATGGCCGCCGGCCCGCCCAGATCGATGTGGATGCGCGGATGGCCGACATAGGGCGCCAGGGCTGGAATCTTGGCCGGGTCGGCGCCGTCGAACAGCCGGATGTGCGGCGCGAACACCAGGTTGTGGCGGTCGTCGGCGGCGAACTGGGCCAGCACCTGCGGGCCCCAGCGTGGCCACGAGCTCAGCGCCGGGTCGAAGTGGGGATTGTACAGCACCGTCGGCTTGCCGTTGGCGAACAACGGCGGGGGGGCGGGGAACAGGGCGTCGACCAGGTCGAACTTGGGATAGCCGACCATGGCGCAGTTCTCGGGCTTGACCCAGCCTTCGCCGATCATCCGGTCGCGCTGCTTGGGGCCGGCGGCCATCACCAGGTCGAAGCGCCGCAGCCGCGGCTCGAACGGCCCGCCGCGATCGCCCGCGCCATGCTGGGTGTAGACCAGTTGAGGGTGGCGCACGCCCAGCCGGCGCAGCAGGGCCGTGGTCCGCTCCGGTGTCACCACCGCGTCATAGGCCGCCAGCACGCCGGCGTTGGCGGTCAGCATCAGGGTCTTGGGCGGGGTCGAGGCCCCGCCGGGCCGGAAGGCCCGCAGCCAGGCCGGCCCCAGCAGCCGCAGGGTGATCGGCGCGCCGCCCAGCCGGGCCAGCAGGTCGCGGACATAGTCGAGGTGGGCGGCGCTGGTGGCGGCGACCTCGACCTCGAGATCGGGCCAGCCGCGCGCCAGGGCCACCGCGATCGACAGGCTGTGCAGGATCTGGTGGGTCTGGGCGATGTAGAGGAAGCAGACCTTGCGGGGACGCGCTTGCAGGGCGGATCGCCCCGCGCGCGCCAAGGAGCCAGGCCGGATCATGGTCTAGCGCGGCTGGATGGTGGAGCGGACGCGGCCCTTGAACACCATCCGATCGCCCTTGTCCTCGACCGCATAACGGTCGGAGCGGATCTGGGCGTTGGGGCCCTGGGCGGCCAGGGCGGTGTCGCCGACCACCGCGCCGGTCTTGGTGTCGATCTTGGCCTGCTGGGTGGCGAAGCGGTAGCCGTCGCCATTGTCGACCTTGACGTCGCCGGTCAGCACCAGGACGCCGTCGTTCTCCTGATAGATCCCGCGATCGGCGGTGGTGCGCATCGAGTCGGGCGTTCCGACCCCGCGGACGATCACCGGCTTGTCGAGGGTGACGTGGTCCTGCTTGACCGCGTCGCGCACCGCCGCGTCGGCGGTGATCAGGAAGGCGCGGCCGTCCTTGGTGGTGCCGGTGAAGCGCGGATTGTCCATGCGCAGCAAGGCCTGGCCGCTCGCGGGCGCGACCTGGCGGGTGACATAGGTGCGCCAGCCGGCCTGGCCGACGACCGCCAACACCACCACGGCCGCGAACGCCGGCAGGGCCCGTCGCAGGGCCACGATCCGCCGCACTCGATGCTGTCCGATTTTACGCGCCATCGCCGAGTCTTCGCCGTCCGCCAACCTCACCGCCTTCCTTAGGCCCGGGAGGCCCCCTTTGGCCAGCGGCGCCGTGGGCGCGGCCTTCAGACCAGGCGAGGATAGCCCTGGTCGACGGCGATCTGTTCGAGATAGAGGGCGGCGCGGTAGCGGGCCATGGGCAGCGGGTTGAAGCCGTCGATCAGCAGCTCGCGGCGGACGTCGCGCAGGGCCGGATCGGCGGCGACCTCGTCCAGGGCCGCGCCCAGGGCGGCGATCGTCGCCTCGTCGACGCCGCCGGCGGTGATCAAAGGCAGGCCGGGGCTGCGGTCGGTCCAGGCCAGCACCTTGAGGCCATCGGTCAGGCCCGGCCGCCACCGCTGGAGGTGGGCGAAGGTCACGCAGTCGATCGCCGCCAGGTCGGCGCGGCCTTCGACGACCGCGATGGCGCTGTCCAGATGCGCGCCGGTGATCTCGACGGCGCCGAAGAAGGCGGTCCGCTGCGCCAGCGGCGCCACGGCGGCCCGCAGCAGGTTCATGCCGGTGTTGGAGGTCGCGGCGTTGATCGCGCAGACGCCGCCCCTGAGGTCCAGCAGATTGCTGGCGGGCGAGCCGGCCCGGACGACCACGACGCTGCGGTGATAGGGGCCGTCGCAGCCCTTGGCGCGATAGCGCGGCGTGGCGACCAACCGCACGCGCCGATGCAGGGTGGTGACCAGCGGATAGCCGCACGCCTGGGCCAACAGCAGGTCGGGCGCGGTCCACAGGGCGTCGAGGTCGCCGTCGCGGGTCAGGGCGTCGGGGACCCCGGCCACGCCGCGGGCGGCCAGACGCCGGGCGGTCGCCGCCCACAGCGCGTCATTGGCGGCGCGCAGCTCGGGCAGGTCGTACATCGGCAGCGCCGCGCGCAGGGTCCGGCTGGGGTTGAAGGTCAGGGGTCTGGCGGAATGGACCATGGTCACGACGCCGCCTGCGCCGGATGGACCAGGTCGTCGTGGGCGCGAAACAGGAAGCGGCGGAACACCTCGCCATAGCCGCGATAGACCAGCCCGTCATTGGCCGCCAACAGCGCCTCGCGGTGGGCGGCGTAGAGGCCGGGCAGGGCGCGCCAGGGCGCGGCCGGCCAGGCATGGTGGGCGGCGTGCAGATTGTTGTTGAGGAACAGCAGGCCCAGGATCGGGGCGTGTTCGACGATGGCTGCCTGGTGGTCCGGATGGGCCGCCGCCCGATGCTCGGCGAACGAGCGGATCAACGACAGGGCGACGCCGGGATAGACGAAGGTCAGCAGATAGTCGGCCAGGCCCAGGCCGCAGATCCCGACCAGCCAGGCTAGCACCGGAACCAGGGTGACCAGGTGGATCGCCCAGGCGCGCCGCGCGCTGGGAACGTCGCGGGCCAGGGCCCTGGCCTCGCCGATCAGGAAGCCGCCGACCTCGATCGCCGGGCCCACCAGGATCCGCCCGGCCAACGTCGCCTGCAGGCCGGCGATCACGCGGCGCGGCCGACCGACGGCCCTGGCCAGGTAGCGGCTTTCCGGATCGTGGACCGGATCGGTCAGGCGTTCGGCGGCGTGATGGGCCAGATGCGAGGCGCGATAGCGCTCATAGGGCAGCCATAGGTTAAGCGGCGCGGCCGCCAGGAGGGTGTTGAGGCCCCGCCAAGGGGTCGGATGGCCGTGGATGGTCTCGTGCTGCAGCGAGCCGTGCCAGGCGATCAGCCAGCCGCCGAGCGCGGCCTGGACCGGCCAGGGCAAAGACCGGTGGAACAGCGTGGCTAGCAGCCAGCCGCCGTGGATCAGGATCGCCAGCGCCACGGTGGGCGCCGCGGCGCGGGCGCGATCCCAGGCGGTCGGCGAGACGGCGGCGACGAGTGGATTGGAGGCTGTGGGCATGGCTCCAACAGACGTGGGCCGCGCCGCGGTTTCAATTCAGATCAATTGAGTAGGAATTAAGAGAAATTGCGAACGGCGATCAGGGCGCGGATGGCGGCGAACAGCTGATCGCCCAGCAGCGGCTTCTCGACCACCGGCACGTGCAGGCGCGCGGCCTGGGCGCGGACGGCGCGCGGCGGATCGGTGGTGATCATCACCGCCGGCGTGGTGTCGCCGCGCCCGCGCAGCCGGCTCAGCAGATCGAGGCCGGGCTCGTCGGGGAGGTTCTGGTCGATCACCAGGCAATCGGCCGCCGCGATTCCCGGGGCGGCGAACAGCGCCGCGGCTGTCCGAAAGGCGAGGATGTCGAAGCCCTCGGTCTCCAGGGCGAAGCTAAGAGCGCCCAGCACCGCCGCGTCGTCGTCGACGATGACGATCAGGGCGCGAGGCGGGGAAGACGGTCGCGGGGCCATCCCGCCAAGCTCGCACGGCCGTCTCAAGCGCGCCTTGATCTGGCGCAAACCCCTCAGAGGCCGGCGGCCAGGGCGATCCGCATTAGCTGGGCGATATGGCGGGCCCCGGTCTTGGCCATCAGGTTGGCCCGGTAGATCTCGACGGTGCGGGGGCTGATGTCGAGCTCGAAGGCGATGGCCTTGTTGGCCTTGCCGGCCACCACCCCGGCCAGCACGTCGCGCTCGCGCGGCGACAGGTCGGCGAGCTTCTTCTGGGCCTCGAGCCGCTCCAGGTCCCGGGCCTGGTCGGCCTTGCCCCGGGCCAGGGCGGCGCGCACGGCGGCGATGAAGGCGGTGTCGGAGAACGGCTTTTCGATGAAGTCGACGACCCCCGCCTTCATCGCCTCGACCGCCAGGGGCACGTCGCCATGGCCGGTCATGACGATCACCGGCAGGTCGACGCCGTCGGCCTTGAGCCGGCGGATCAGCTCCAGGCCGGTCATGTCGGGCATGCGGATGTCGGTGACGACGCAGCCGCCGGCGATGCCGGGCAGGGCCGCCAGGAAGCTGGGCGCCGACTCGTAGAGCTGGGCGCTGAAGCCCTGGACATCCAGCAGGAAGGCGATCGAATCCCGCATCGCCTCGTCGTCGTCGATCACGTGCACTGTCATGTCAGCGGGCACCGGCGGCCTCCGTTTCCGCGAGCGGCAGGGTGAAGGAGAAGGTGGCGCCGCCCTGGTCGTTGGGTTCGGCCCAGATGCGGCCGCCATGGGCGTCGATGATCGTCCGGCAGATCGACAGCCCGACCCCCAGGCCGTGCGGCTTGCTGGTGACGAACGGCTGGAACAGGCGCTCGTTGATCTCGGGACTGACGCCGGGGCCGGTGTCGGCCACCGAGATCAGCGCCATGTCGCCATCGGCGGCCACCGAGATGGTCAATTCGCGGCGCGGCGCGGTCTCCATGGCGTCGATGGCGTTGCGGATCAGGTTCAGCGCCACCTGCTGCACCTGGATCTTGTCGACGATCACGGGCCCCACCGTCCGGGCGAAGCGCAGCACCACCCGCACGCCCTGCTCCTTGGCCCCGACCAGGGCCAGGGCGCTGGCCTCCTCCATCAGCTTGGCCGGATCTTCCAGCAGGTGCTCGGTCTCGCCCTTGGAGACGAACTCGCGCAGCCGCTTGATGATGTCGCCGGCCCGCAGGGCCTGGTCGCCGGCCCGGTCCAGCGCGTCGCGCAGCCGGCCGAGGTCCGGGGCGGGGGCGTCGAGCAGGGTGGCCGAGCCCTTCATGTAGTTGGCGATAGCCGACAGCGGCTGGTTCAACTCGTGGGCCAGGGACGAGGCCATCTCGCCCATGGCCGTCAGGCGCGACACGTGGACCAGCTCGGACTGCAGCTCCTGCAGCCGGCGCTCCTGGTCGCGCCGCTCGGTGAGGTCGCGGATGAAGCCGGTGAAAAACCGCTCGTGGCCGACCCGGGCCTCGCCGACCGCCAGCTCCATCGGAAAGGTCGAGCCGTCCTTGCGCTCGCCGACCACGATGCGGCCGATGCCGATGATCCGCCGCTCGCCGGTGGTCTCGTAGCGATGCAGATAGCCATCATGCTCTTCGCGATAGGGCGCGGGCATCAGCATGCTGACATTGCGCCCGATGGCGTCGGCCGGCGTCCAGCCGAACAATCGCACCGCCGCGGCGCTGAACGAGCGCATGACGCCGCGCTCGTCGATGACGATCATCGCCTCGGGCACGGTGTCGAGGATGGACTGCAGGTGCGCGGTCTTGCTGGCGGCGTCGCGGCTGTCGCGGCGCAGGCGGTCGCCGACCAGGGCGACGATGGGGCCCAGGATCAGGAAGAACACCACCTCGATCAGGTTGGCGGTGTCGGTGAACAGCGCCGTGCGCAGATAGAGGGCGCTGACCGCCAGGCCCAGGGCGGTGGCCAGCAGGGCCGGGCCGCGGCCGCCCAGGCCGGCGGCGATCAGCAGCACCGGCGTGTAGGTCACGAACAGCGTGCGGTCCTCGACATAGGGCGAGAGCCAATAGCGCACCACCACGGCGCCGGCCGCGCCGATCACCGCCACCAGATAACCGGCGCGGACCAACGGGTCCGAGGTCCTCGGGGGGCGGGCGGGGGCGGCGGGGTTCAGATCGGCGACCATGAGTCGAGGGTTCGAGGCGAAACCCTCCTTAGCATGGGACGCGGCCGGGCCTAGGCGACGACGATGCGGGCCAGGCCGGGGGCGTTCTTGATCCGGAAGCGTCGGCAGCCGGCGAACTCCACAAGGCCGTCGGCCTGCAACTGGCCGAGCATGCGCGAGATGGTCTCGATGGTCAGGCCCAGATAGTCGGCCATGTCCTGGCGGCCCATGGGCAGGGTCTTGAACGCGCCGTCGAAGCGCTTGGCGATGCCGAGCAGGAAGCTGGCGACCTTTTCGCAGGCGGTCTTGCGGCCCAGCAGCAGCAGGTGCTCCTGGGTGCGCTCCAGCTCCAGGGCGGTGGCGGTCCAGATCATCCGCTCCAGCGGGCCGCCGTCCCCGCCGTAGGACCGCAGAGCTGAGCGCTTGACGACCAGAATGTCGGCCTCGCCCAGGGCCTCGGCCGAGAACCGGTGTTCGGGGCCGATCTCCAGGCCGAACAGGTCGCCGGGATAGTAGAAGTCGCCGATCTGGCGGCGGCCGTCGCTCAGCAGCCGCAGGGTGCGCACCGCGCCGCCGATCACCTGGTAGACGAGGTCGGCCTCTTCTTCCTGGGCGTAGATCTCCTCGCCGGCCGCGAAGCTCAGGCGCACGCCGATCGGTCCGATCAGATCGAAGGCCAGGTCCGGCCGACGTTCGGCGGGGCGCGGTTCGAGGGTCAGGGCGTGCGCGCTCATCGGGGATCTCCTGCGACAGGGCCACCCTAGGGGCGCGCACGGGACGCCGGAATTCGGGAGCCGTCCCTAAGGGAGTCTACGGAGGCGGTGAGAAAAACGGCCTTGAGCCTTGATATCCCGCGTCTAGGGTGGGGAGATAAGCCGCTCGCGCGGACGGGCGGCGGTCCGGGAGGACGCCATGAACGCCGTCACGCCTGTCGCCGCCGCCGAGGCCGATGATCTCGACCATGCCGGCCTGACCGTGACGCCGGCCGGCCCGGTGCTGGGGGCCGAGATTTCCGGCCTCGACCTACGCCAGCCGCTGGCGCCCGAGGTGGTGGCGGCGATCCGCGCGGCCCTGCTGCGCCACAAGGTGGTGTTCTTCCGCGACCAGGACATCAGCCACGAGGACCATGTCCGCTTCGGCCGCTATTTCGGCGAGCTGGAGGGCCATCCGGT
>JAQGIN010000175.1 GCA_028291125.1 Caulobacter sp. | reverse complement strand
GTCGCGCTGGATCGGCTTGGCGACGTGGTCGACCATGCCGGCGGCCAGGCACAGGGCGACCTGGGCGGGCAGGGCGTCGGCGCTCATGGCGATGATCGGCGTGCGGCCGGCCGGGCCGTCGAGGGCGCAGATGGCGCGGGTGGCGGCCAGGCCGTCGAGGTCGGGCATGTGGATGTCCATCAGGATCAGGTCGAAGCCGCCTTTCGCCGCGGCGGCCACGGCGGCGACGCCGCCGTCGGCGGTCTCGACCGCGCAGCCGGCCAGGGTCAGGAAGGCGGCGCCGATCTCGCGGTTCATCGGATGGTCGTCGACCAGCAGCACCCGGGCGACCGGGCGCGGCGCCGCCGCCGGCTCGGCGGTCGGGGCGACCTCGGCGACCGGGGCCTCGAGCTCGAGGCTGAAGGTCGAGCCGACGCCGGGATGGCTGTCGACATGGATCAGGCCGCCCATCAGCTCGACCAGGCCCTGGCTGATGGCCAGGCCCAGCCCCGCCCCGCCGTGGACGCGGGCGGCCGAGGCGTCGGCCTGATAGAAGCGCTCGAACAGCCGGCCGCGCAGGGCCGGGTCGATGCCGACACCGGTGTCAGCGACGCTGAAGCTCAGACGGTCCGGGACCGTCGGGATGGCGCCGGGCGTGACCTCCAGCCGGGCGGTGACGCGGCCGTTGGCGGTGAACTTGACGGCGTTGTTGAGCAGGTTGAGCAGCACCTGGCGCAGGCGGGGGGCGTCGAGCAGGTGGTGGCGGGCGTCGGGCTCGACCACCTCGATCTCCAGGACCAGGCCCTTGGCCCCGGCCTCGTGGGCGACGATGGCGGCGGCGTCGCGCAGCACCTGGGCGGCGCGGGTCGGGGTCGGGCGCAGGGCGACGCCGCCGGCCTCGACCCGGCTGACCTCGAGCACGTCGTCGACCAGGGTGCGCAAGGCGCCCCCGGCGGTGGTCATCAGGCTCAGCTGGCGATGGACCTCGGCCGGCAGGTCGGGGCGGTCGCTGAGCAGCTGGGTGAAGCCCAGCAGGCTGTTGAGCGGGGTGCGGATCTCGTGGCTCAGGGTGGCCAGGAACTCGCCCTTGACCCGGTTGGCGGCCTGGGCGCGGATCCGCGCCGTGCGCGCCGCCTGCTGCTGGCGGGCCATCAGCCGCTTGAGCCGCAGCAGGTTGGACAGGGCCATGGCGGCGGCCAGGGCGGTGAAGAACAGGGTGGTGACGAAGGCCTGCACCAGGCGCACCCGCGACGGCCCGATCCAGTTGGGGCTGATCGCCGTCGGGCCCAGGCCGGCGATGGTCAGGGGCGCGGCGATGGCGCCGGCGATCAGCGCCGCCACGGCCGCGCCGCGCGGGCCCAGCTGGAAGGCGGCCAGCATGGCGGCGGGGAAGATCAGGAACGGCACCGGCGACTTGGTGTTGCTGAAGGCCAGCAGGGTGGTGACCGCCACCAGCATGTAGCTGGCCAGCTTGTGGCGCGCCGGCTGCTCGAAGCCGCGGGCCGAATCCGGGTCGAGCAGGACCAGGGCGGCGGGCAGGACCACGGTCATGCTCAGCACGGTGGCCAGGGCCCCGTCGCCGAACACGGTGGCCAGGTCGCGTTGGAACAGCAGGTGGCTGGCGACGGCGCCGAGGGCGGCGGCGACCAGGCTGACCGGCAGGGCCAGGGCGACCACCTGCACGGCGCGCTTGAGGCCGCGCATCCGCGGCGCGGCGCCGAAGGTCCGCTGGATCAGCAGGGCGACCAGCCCGGACTCGGTCAGATCGAGGGCGGTGTGCAGCCCGGCCAGCAGCCAGGGATCGCCGGCCGCCCGGTCGCCGGCCAGGTGGCCGACGGCGGCGACGGCCAGCAGGGTCAGTCGACGCTTGGGCGTCAGGTGCAGCAGGCCGGCGGCGAGCAGGGCGTTGCAGGGCCAGAAGGTGACCATGCCGCTGGCCGCGCGCGCGGCCAGGTCGCCGAAAGCGACGCCGGCCAGATAGAGCACGGCCAGGCCGACCAGCAGCACCGTCTGGCGGTGAGGGTCCGTCCAGGCCTTTCGCGCCGCCATGCTTCGTTTTCCTCGGCTCCCGAAGGGGGGAGAAAAGACCCTCAATCCCTTAACGCGCCCACAAGGCCGCGCTCGGTCGGCGGGCGCTGCGGCGTTTCGTCGCGAAGGGAGAGAACGGCGGTCCCGAGCGCCTCATTTCGTTGAGCGCCTCGTGGGACGCCCATGAGCAAGAGGGCCACGCTTCCGGTCGCCCGGCTGCGTCGCCCTCTAAACCCAGGCCCGGCGGCGTGAGCCGGAGCGGGTCTGCGTCGGTGAGGTCCGGGGGCGAGCCGCCGTCCAGGTTTGACCCTAGGCGCGTTCATCGCCGTCCCTTGTCCCGGTCTCCGCCCCCTCGCGGTTCGCCCTTTGGAGGCGAGCCTCTCGGCCTTGGGGTCCGGGTCTTCGCGGCGGGGGTCCAGGTTGCCCTGGAGGATCTCGTCGCGTCGTCCTCTCGACGAGTTGAGATTGCCTCCACTCCGCCCGGACCGCAACGGGGCCGCCCGCGGCGGCGGTTGATGGAACCGCGTTCGGCGGTGGAAATGTGGTTAATAAAACGTGAATCCAAGGGAAAATCTTCAAGCGGAACAATGGT
>JAQGIN010000171.1 GCA_028291125.1 Caulobacter sp. | reverse complement strand
TCGACGGTCAAGCCGCTGCTCGAGATCCTGGCCGGGGTGCCGACCGTGGTCTACGGCTTCTTCGCCGCCCTGACCGTCGGCCCGCTGTTTCGCGCCGGCTTCAACAAGCTGGGCGAGCAGTTCGTCGGCGGCCCGCTCGACGGCCTGGGCCAGTACCTGATGCAGGTGCAGAACCAGATGGCCCTGGTGGCCGGGGTGGTGATGGGGATCATGCTGATCCCGTTCGTCTCGTCGCTGTCGGACGACATCATCAACGCCGTGCCGCAGAGCTTGCGCGACGGCAGCTACGCCATGGGCGCCACCAAGTCCGAGACCGTCAAGCGGGTGGTGCTGCCCGCGGCCCTGCCGGGCATCATGGCTGCCCTGCTGCTGGCCGTGTCGCGCGCCGTCGGCGAGACGATGATCGTCACCATGGCCGCCGGCCTGCAGGCCAAGCTGACCGCCAACCCGCTGGACACCGTCACCACCGTCACCGTGCAGATCGTCACCCTGCTGACCGGCGACCAAGAGTTCGACAGCCCCAAGACCCTGTCGGCCTTCGGTCTGGGCCTGACCCTGTTCGTCGTCACCCTGGGCCTCAACATCATCGCCCTGCGCATCGTCCAGAAGTACCGGGAACAATATGACTGACGCCGCCCTTCCCGCCGCCGGCGCGCGCCGGCCCCAGACCGCGGCCGAGGCGCACCTCAAGAAGCGCCACCGCACCGAGTTCTGGTTCAAGGTCCAGGGTATCGCGGCGATCGTCATCGCCCTGGTGTTCCTGGTGGTGCTGGTCGGGCGCATCGTCGCCCAGGGCTACACCACCTTCGAGACCCACACCCTGAGCATCCCGGTTCATCTGACCGCCGACCGGGTCGACCCCAACGCCCTGGAGGGCGTCAATTACGACTACCTCGTCGCCGAGGCGGTGATGAAGAAGCTGGGCGTGCAGGACGACGACCTGGGCGAGACCTCGGCCAAGGTCATGGAGCTGATCTCGCGCGATTTCGGCTTCCAGCTGCTCAACCAGCTGAAGGCCGACAAGTCGCTGATCGGCAAGACGGTCACCGTCGAGGGCCCGTTCAAGGCCGACGCCGATCTCTATTTCAAGGGCCAGATCAAGCGCTCGACGGCGCAGGAGGACCGCAAGCTCGACGACCAGCAACTGGCCTGGCTCGACAAGCTGAAGGCCGACGGCGTGGTCAAGACCGGCTTCAACACCCACTTCTTCACCAATTCCGACTCCACCGAGCCCGAACAGGCCGGCGTCCTGGGGGCCGTGGTCGGCTCGACCATGATGCTGCTGATCACCGCGATGATCGCCATCCCGGTCGGGGTGCTGACGGCGGTCTATCTCGAGGAGTTCGCCCCCAAGAACCGCTGGACCGACGTGGTCGAGGTCAACATCAACAACCTCGCCGCCGTGCCGTCGATCGTCTACGGCCTGCTCGGCCTGGCCCTGTTCATCAACTGGCTGCACGTGCCGCGCTCGTCGCCGCTGGTCGGTGGCCTGGTGCTGGCCCTGATGGCCCTGCCGACGGTGATCATCGCCACCCGCTCGTCGCTGAAGGCGGTGCCGCCGTCGATCCGCGAGGCGGCGCTAGGCATCGGGGCCTCCAAGGCCCAGACCGTGTTCCACCACGTCCTGCCCCTGGCCATGCCCGGGGTGATGACCGGCGCCATCCTGTCGCTGGCCCACGCCCTGGGCGAGACCGCGCCGCTGTTGATGATCGGCATGGTGTCGTTCGTGCCGGGCGTGCCCGACGGCTTCACCGGCGCCTCGACCGTGCTGCCGGTGCAGGTGTTCATCTGGGAGAACGCGTCGGAGCGGGCTTTCCACGAACGCACCGCCGCCGCCATCATCGTGCTTCTCGTCTTCATGATCCTCATGAACGCCGCGGCCGTCATCCTGCGCCGCCGCTTCGAACGTCGGTGGTAGGCGCATGATCCGCTCCCCCTCCGTCTCGCCCCTCGTCCTGGGACACGCCATGCCGACCGAAAATCGCGACGACGTCGCCGCCCACGCCATCCCGCTGATCCGCACCGCGGTGCCGCACGCCCACGCCTCGGCGCCGGTCGGCGACTTCAAGATCCGCGCCCGCGACATCAACGTCTTCTACGGCGACAAGCAGGCGCTGTTCGACGTCAATCTCGACGTGCCGGGCAAGTCGGTCACCGCCTTCATCGGCCCATCGGGTTGCGGCAAGTCGACCTTCCTGCGCTGCATCAACCGCATGAACGACACCATCCCGTCGGCCAAGGTGCATGGCGCGATCGAGATCGACGGCAGCGACGTCAACGCCAAGAGCGTCGATCCGGTGGTGCTGCGCGCCCGGGTCGGCATGGTGTTCCAAAAGCCCAACCCGTTCCCCAAGACCATCTTCGAGAACGTCGCCTACGGCCCGCGCATCCATGGCCTGGCCACCGGCAAGGAAGAACTCGAGCACATCGTCGAGAGCAGCCTGAAGAAGGCCGGCCTGTGGAACGAGGTCGCCGACCGCCTGCACCAGCCCGGCACCGGCCTGTCCGGCGGTCAGCAGCAGCGCCTGGTCATCGCCCGGGCCATCGCCGTCAGCCCCGAGGTGATCCTGATGGACGAGCCCTGCTCGGCGCTGGACCCGATCGCCACGGCGCGGATCGAGGAGCTGATCGACGACCTGCGCAACCAGTTCTGCATCGTCATCGTCACCCACTCGATGGCCCAGGCGGCGCGCGTTTCGCAGAAGACCGCCTTCTTCCACCTCGGCCGTCTGGTCGAGAGCGGGCCGACCGAGGAGATGTTCACCAATCCTCGCGACACCCGCACCCAAGACTACATCACCGGCCGCTTCGGCTAGGATCTGC
>JAQGIN010000463.1 GCA_028291125.1 Caulobacter sp. | reverse complement strand
GGATCGCGGGACAGTTGTTCATCGACGCCACGGGCGAGGGGGCCCTGATCGGCTCGGCCCTGGGCGTGGCGCGCGAAAGCTGGCGGGCGGAATTCCCGGCCGACCGCGTCCTGGCGGCCCACGGCCCGCGCTTCGCCGTCCTCCCGCCCTATGCCGAGGTTCGCGCCGGGGCCCAGGGCTGGGTCGGGCTGTATCCGAGCCAGGCGCGGACCCACGTCGTCCAGCCCTATTGCAGCGCCCTGTGCGACGACGACGAGGCCCTACGGGCCGCCGCCGCGGTCTCGGGCCTGGCCCTGAGCGACGCCGTCGTCGGCGCCTGCGATCCGGGCCGCCGCCTCGTCGCCTGGGAGCGCAACTGCGTGGCCATCGGCGAGGCGGCCTGCGCCTTCGACCCCGTCCACAGCGTCGATCTGCAGGCGGCGCAGCTGGGACTGGTGCATCTGCTGGCGCTGTTCCCGGCCGGAAGCGACGTCTCGGCCGAGCGCGCCGAATACAACGCCGTCATGCGCTCGGTGTTCGAGCGGGTCCGCGACTTCCAGTCGGCCCATTACAGGCTCAATCGCTATGGCGACGGCGCCTTCTGGAACCAGGCGCGGCGGGCGGCGGCGTCGCCCGAGCTGACCCACGCCATCGAGACTTTCCAGGCCCGGGGCGAGCTGCCGCCCTTCGAGCACGAGACCTTCGTCGACGACAGCTGGCGGGCGTTGTTCGTCGGCCACGGCCTGAGGCCGGAAACCCACGCGCCGATGATCGACCGCACCCCGCCCGAGGTGATGAAGCGCGAGTTCCGGCGGATCCTCGGCTTCATCAAGGACCAGACGCTTCGGCAGCCGACCCACGACCTCTATCTGGAAAGCCTGGGTTGATGGACGCCGGAACCGCCTTCCCCGACGCCGGTTCGGATGACGTGCCGGCCATCGACGCCCTGCCGCGGGTGGCGATCCGGGCGACGCCGTCGGTCCAGGACTTCGAGGCCATCGTCCGGGCCGAGACCCCGGTCGTCCTCAAGGGGCTGCTGCAGGCCTGGCCCGCCCTGGCCGCCGGGCGGACGTCGGCCGGCGCCATGAACGCCTATCTCAAGGGCATGGACGTCGGGGCCTTGGCCCCGGTCATGGAGGCCCCGGCCAGCAGCGGCGGCCGATACGCCTACGGCCCCGACCTCAGCGAGTTCAGCTTCTCCAAGCGGCAACGCGGGCTCACCGAGACCCTCGACCGGATCGAGCGCCTGATCGGCGATCCCGAGGCGCCGTTCGTCGCCATCCAGATGCTGCCGCTGGCCAGCCATCTGCCTGACTTCGTGCGCCAGAACCCGTCGCCGCTGCTGCCGCCACACATCACGCCGCGCCTGTGGGTCGGCGGGCCGCTGCGGACCCAGACCCACAACGACCGCGACCACAACCTGGCCTGCGTGGTCGCCGGCCGTCGCCGCTTCCTGCTGTTTCCGCCCGACCAGGTCGGCAACCTCTATGTCGGCCCGATCGACAATCCGCCGCCGTTGTCGCTGGTCGATCCCGAGGCGCCGGACCTGGCGCGGTTTCCGAGGTTCCGCCAGGCCTTCGCCGCCGCCCAGGTCGCTGATCTGGACGCCGGCGACGCCCTGTTCGTGCCCAAATACTGGTGGCACCACGTCGCCTCGCTCGATCCCTACAACGTGCTGGTCAACTACTGGTGGGGCGACGGAGCCGCCGGCCTGGAGCGCGCCAACGACTGCTTCCTGACCGCCCTGCTGGCCCTGAAGGACCTGCCCCCGGGCGAGCGGGCCTATTGGAAGGCGATGTTCGACACCTACGTCTTCCGCGAGGGCGGCGACGCGGTCGGCCACATCCCGCGCGGCCTGCAAGGCGCGCTCGGGCCGATGAGTCCCGCCTTGCGCGCGGCGCTGAAACAACAGCTGAAGACGGCCTATCTGAGGTCGCCGACATGACCGCCGTCGCCGCCCGCGCGCCCCTGTTGCTGGGGGCGGGGATCAAGGTCCAGCTGCGGCGGATCGGCGCCGAGCGACAGCCGCTGCTGATTGTCGACGACGTGCTGGACGACCCGCGAGCCCTGATCGACGCCGCTCGCCGCGCCGCCTTCTACACGCCGCCGCACACCCACTATCCGGGCGTCAACGCGCCGCTGCCGGAGGCCTATTACCGGACGGTGGTCACGGCGCTGCGCGGTCCGATCGAAGCCGCCTTCGGCCTGCCGCAAAGCGTCTATCTGAACTATTTCGGCTTCTTCGCCCTGGCGACGACGCCGGCCGCGGACGCCGAGCCGATCCAGAAGATCCCGCACCACGATTGCCCCGATCCCGATCGACTGGCCCTGGTCCACTATCTGTGCCGCGCCCCGCACAAGGGCACCGGCTTCTTTCGCCACCGGGCGACCGGCTTCGAGTCCGTCGACGAAACCCGCCAGGCGAACTATGTCGCCGCCGCCCAGGCTGAACTGGCCCAAGCGGGCGCGGCGGCGGCCTATGCCGGGCCGAACATGGCGACCTATGACCTGATCGACCAGGCCGACTTGGTGTTCAACCGGCTGATCATCTACCGCAGCCATGTCCTGCATTCGGCGCTGCTGGGCCGCGGCGGAGGCGGCGGCGATCCGGCCGCCGGCCGGCTGACCGCCAACGGATTCATCGAGGCGGTGAGGTCGGGATAGCGGCGATCCCGCGGATCAGAGGTCTTGCTTGGCGATTTCGACGCGTCGCGATGAAAAGTCGCGATTGAGGACGTGTACTTGAAGAGTAGCCCGCGAACGAAAGTCTACATTCGTTGATTTTTTCTCTGGTTGTATCTTGAGATATCAAATATAGAAGATTTGTGTTGAGTTGAGAATTGATCTTCTCATCAAGACTGACTGTCGAAGTGCATTTGAGTATTGCTCTTCCGATTGTCGCGCATGTCCGTGTCGCCACGGCATGAGTTCCCTGCCTGCGCCCCGGCTCCTGCCTGCGGAGCCGGGCGCCTTTTTGACGAAAGAGACCGTTCGATGATGTTCCGAGCTCTCGCCCTGCTCGCCGCCCTGGCCGGTCCGGCCGCGGCCCAGGCCGCCGAACGCGAATGCGCCCAATCGCCCGGCAAGGTCATCGAGGTCTGCGTCTTCGTCCGCGACGGCCAGGCCCTCTATCAGGTCAGCCGCCGGGGCAAGCCGGTGCTGGCCCCCGCGGCGCTGGGCCTGAGCTTCGCCGGCGAGCCGGCCGCGCGGATCACCGCCATTACCGCAGCCAAGCGCGCCGCGTCCGACAGCCGCTGGGAGCAGCCGTGGGGCGAGCAGCGGGTGATCCGCGACAACCACGCCGACCTCACCGTCTCCCTGGTCGGCGACACGGCCCTGACCCAGCGCTTCGACGTCACCTTCCGGCTATTCGACGACGGCCTGGGCTTCCGTTACGCCTACGCCGCCATCCCGGCCGGCCAGGCGGTGGCGGTCGTCGACGAGCGCACCGCGTTCCGCCCCGTGGGGGCCTATGACGCCTGGTGGTACGAGGGCCTGGGCCAGGAGCGCGACGAATATCTCTACAAGCAGACCGACGCCCGGCGCATCACCCTGGCCGAGACGCCCCTGACCCTGAGGGGCGACAAGGCCAACGCCGATGGCGGCCTCTATCTGTCGTTCCACGAGGCGGCGCTGGTCGACTATCCCAGCATGCTGCTGGCCGGTGACGGGACGGGGGCGCTGAAGGCCCGGCTGATGCCGTGGCCCGACGGCGTGCTGGCCAAGAAGACCGGTCCGTTCACCACCCCCTGGCGCATGGTGCTGATCGGCGACACCGCCGGGGCCCTGGCCGACAGCCGCATCGAGCTCAATCTCAACGAGCCCAGCAAGATCGCCGACACCGCGTGGATCAAGCCGGGCAAATATGTCGGCGTCTGGTGGGAGATGCACCTGGAGAAGTCCACCTGGGGCAGCGGTCCCAAGCATGGCGCCACCACCGCCAACACCGAGCGCTACATCGACTTCGCCGCCAAGTACGGCTTCGACGGCGTGCTGGTCGAGGGCTGGAACCAGGGCTGGGACGGCGACTGGATCGCCAATGGCGACAAGTTCAGCTTCACCAAGGCCTATCCCGACTTCGATCTTTCGGCGATCACCGCCTACGGCAAGGCCAAGGGCGTCAAGTTGATCGGCCACCACGAGACCGGCGGCGGCGTGCCCAATTACGAGGCCCAGCTGGAGGACGCCATGAAGCTCTATGAGCGCGTCGGGGTCTCGGCGGTGAAGACCGGCTATGTCCGCCACAGCGGCGACATCGTCGACGCCGACGGCGGCAAGCAATGGTTCGCCGGCCAGTACATGGTGCGCCACAACCTGCGTGTGGCCCAGGTCGCCGCCGCCCACCGCATCGCCATCGACGCCCACGAGCCGGTCAAGGACACCGGCCTGCGCCGCACCTACCCGAACTGGATGACGCGCGAAGGCGCGCGCGGCGTGGAATACAACGCCTGGGGCAACCCGCCGAATGCGGTCGACCACGAGGCCAAGCTGGTGTTCACGCGCATGCTGAGCGGCCCGATGGATTACACGCCGGGCGTCCTGAGCCTGGTCGGGGCGGACGGCAAGACCTTCAATTCCACGCAGGCCAAGCAGCTGGCGAACTTTGTCGTGATCTATTCGCCGCTCGCCATGGCGGCCGACCTGCCGGAGAACTACGAGAAGTA
>JAQGIN010000462.1 GCA_028291125.1 Caulobacter sp. | reverse complement strand
CATGGCTGAGCACGCCCTCGAAGCCGTGGCCGTCCTCGGCCTCGCCCATGCCGCTCTCCAACGAGCCCAGCACGCCCAGCTCGCCCTCGACCGAGACGCCACAGGCATGGGCCATCTCGACCACCTTGCGGGTGACCTCGACATTGTACTCGTAGGAGGCCGGGGTCTTGGCGTCCTCCATCAGGCTGCCGTCCATCATCACGCTGGTGAAGCCGTGCTGGATGGCGGTGGCGCAGGTGGCCAGGCCGTTGCCGTGATCCTGGTGCATGCACAGCGGGATGTGCGGATAGATCTCGGCCAGGGCGTCGATGATCCGCGCCAGCATGATGTCGTTGGCGTAGTTGCGCGCGCCGCGGCTGGCCTGGATGATCACCGGCGCGTCGACCGCCTCGGCGGCCTCCATGATCGCCAGTCCCTGCTCCATGTTGTTGATGTTGAAGGCCGGCAGCCCGTAGTCGTTCTCGGCCGCGTGGTCGAGAAGTTGCCTCAGCGTGATCCGCGCCACGTTGTTCTCCTGCAAGCGTTGAGTGTGTCGGTTCTTGTTGTTCTTGGGGCTTCGGCGCTTTTGCGCTCTTCGCCCGGTCGTCGTCCCAGATATCGTTCCAGATCTAGGTTTCGAGAGCGGCGACGCCCGGAAGCGTTTTGCCCTCCATCCACTCCAGAAACGCCCCACCGGCGGTGGAGACGAAGGTGAAATCCGCCGCGACGCCCGCGTGATTGAGCGCCGAAACGGTGTCGCCGCCGCCGGCGACGGCGATCAGTTTACCCGATTTGGCCAGGCTGGCGGCATGTTTCGCCGCCGCCACCGTGGCCTCGTCGAACGGCGGCACTTCGAAAACGCCCAAGGGGCCGTTCCAGATCAATGTCTTGCTGGCGTCCATCGCCGCCAGCAGACGGGCGACGGTTTTGGGGCCGGCGTCGAGGATCAGGTCGTCGGGCTGGACCTGCGACAGGTCGCGGGTGTCGGCGTCGACGCCCGGCGCGACCGTCTTGGCCACCACCACGTCGACCGGCAGCAGCAGTTCGCAGCCCGAGGCCTTGGCCTTGGCCATGATCTCGCAGGCGGTGTCGGCCAGGTCCTTCTCGCACAGGCTGCCGCCGATATCGTGGCCCTGGGCGTGGAGGAAGGTGTTTGCCATGCCGCCGCCGATCGCCAGGCGGTCCAGCTTGGTCACCAGATTGTTCAACAGGTCGAGCTTGCTCGACACCTTGGCGCCGCCGACGATGCCCAGCACCGGCTTCTGCGGCTTGCCCAGGGCGGCGTCGAGGGCGTCGAGCTCGCGCTGCATGGCCAGGCCCGGATAGGCCGGCAGCAGACGGGCCACGCCCTCGGTCGAGGCGTGGGCGCGGTGGGCGGCGGAAAAGGCGTCGTCGACATAGAGGTCGCCCAGGGCGGCCAGCTGGGCGGCGAAGGCCGGATCGTTGGCCTCCTCGCCCGGGTGGAAGCGGACGTTTTCCAGCAGGGCGACGCCGCCGTTCTCGAGGCCGTCGACCACCTTGGCCGCCTGCGGGCCAACGCAGTCGTCGGCGAAGGTCACCGGCTGCTCCAGCAGGGCCGACAGCGGCTCGACCACCGGCCTCAGGCTCATGCTCGGCACGCGCTGGCCCTTGGGCCGGTCGAAGTGGGCCAGCAGCACGATCTTGGCGCCCTGGGTCGACAGATAATGCAGGGTCGGCAGGGCCGAGCGCAGGCGGGTGTCGTCGGTGATTTTGCCGCCGTCCATCGGGACGTTGAAGTCCACCCGCACCAGGACGCGCTTGCCGGCCAGGTCGGCGGTTTCGAGGTTGCGGAAAGTCATGGTGTTGATCCTAGGCGGTGCGTTGAAACCCCGTCCTTCGACAAGCTCAGGATGAGGTTTCAAGGGAAGCGACTTAGTAGCCCTCGTCCTGAGCTTGTCGAAGGACAAGGGCGGGCCAAGAAAAACCCCGCTCCACGAATGCGGAGCGGGGTTCAGCAATTTTTACAGGAACTTGCCCATCTCGAGCGCGGTGTCGGCCATCCGCGTGGCGAAGCCCCATTCGTTGTCGTACCAGCTGAGCACCCGGGCCAGCTTGCCGTCGACCACCTGGGTCTGGGGCAGGGCGGCCGTCGAGCTGGCGGCGATGTGGTTCATGTCGTGCGACACCAGCGGCTCGGTGGTGGTGAACAGCACGCCCTTCATCGGACCGTCGGCGGCGGCCTGCAGGGCGGCGTTGATCTCCTCGACCGTGGTCGGACGGCCCGGCACCACCTTCAGGTCGATGACCGAGACGTTGGGGGTCGGCACGCGGATCGACGAGCCGTCCAGCTTGCCCTTCAGCTCCGGCAGCACCAGACCCAGGGCCTTGGCGGCGCCGGTCGAGGTCGGGATCATGCTCAGACCGGCGGCGCGGGCGCGGTAGAGGTCCTTGTGCATGGTGTCGAGGGTCGGCTGGTCGCCGGTGTAGCTGTGGATGGTGGTCATGTAGCCACGCTCGATGCCGAACAGATCGTGCAGCACCTTGGCCACCGGGGCCAGGGCGTTGGTCGTGCACGAGCCGTTGGAGACCACGATGTCGTCGGCGGTCAGGACCTCGTGATTGACCTTGAAGACGATGGTCTTGTCGGCCCCATCGCAGGGGGCGCTGACCAGCACGCGCTTGGCGCCGGCCGCCAGGTGGGCGCTGGCCTTGTCCTTGGTCGTGAACAGGCCCGTGCATTCCAGGGCGATGTCGACGTTCAGTTCCTTGTGCGGCAGCTGGGCCGGGTCGCGGATCGCCGTGACCTTGATCTTGCCCAGGCCGATGTCGATCCAGTCCTCGCCGGTCGTCACCACGCCGGGGAAGCGGCCGTGCACGCTGTCGTAGCGCAGCAGGTGGGCGTTGGTCTCGACCGGGCCCAGGTCGTTGATGGCGACGACCTCGATGTCGCGGCGCGCGTGTTCGGCGATGGACCGCAGCACGAGCCGGCCGATGCGGCCAAAACCGTTGATGGCGACGCGAAGAGCCATGAGGTCGTTCTCCTTCGATCGGAGCCGGTCGGGGGGCGAGCGGCGTTCCTTGATTTCGCAGGGCGTTTTGCGGGCGGGGGCTGGGAAGTCAAGGGCCCGAGCGGTCACAACCGGTGACCGAATGCTGCGAAGGGTGTTTCATCACCCTATTGTCGCCGCAGCGGGTGGCGAAGCTGGCCACGATCTATATGTTGCAGCGCATGAACGGAGCGTGCCGATGAATCCGGGCGAAGGAAGCGCCCTCGAGCTCGCCGCCAAGCGGCTGGAGCGCGCGGTGGCCCTTCTCGAGCAGAAGATGGCCCAGCGGGTGGCCGAGGCCGATACGGGCGGGTTGTTCGACCAGGACCGCGCCCGGCTGGCCGCTGACCTCGACGCCGCCAAGGCCCGCGAGCGGGCGCTGGAGGAGGCCGGCGAACAGGCCTCGGCCGCGCTCGGCCGAGCCATCGCCGAGATCCGCGCCGCGCTGGGCGACGACGCCGAGGCTGATGAAGCTGACGAGGTCGACGACGCCGAGGCGGAAGACGCCGACGAGAGCGACGACGACCTGGTCGAAGGCCCGCCCTTCGACGCTCGCGAGGAGGTCTGAGCCATGGCGCAACTCAACATCCAGGTGAACGGCCGCCCCTATTCGGTGGGCTGCGAGGACGGCCAGGAGGCCCATCTGCTGGAGCTGGCCAAGCTGTTCGACCGCCA
>JAQGIN010000167.1 GCA_028291125.1 Caulobacter sp. | reverse complement strand
ATCGCCTTCCCGCTGAACCAGCAGGGCCAGGACCTGCTGATGAACGCCCCGGCCGAGGCCCAGGAGCGGCAGTACAAGGAACTGCACATCCGCGCCGCGCCGCCGATCAAGATCTAGGGGCTAGGGCCGTTCGACGGACCGGGCCAGGGCTTCGGCCCGCTCGGCCTCGGCCTGGGCCTTGATCGCGGCCTTCTGGGCGGCGACGGCCTTGGCCCGGGCGACCTCGGCGGCGCGCGCCGCGGCCGCCGGAGGCCGGGGCGGCTTCGGCGGCGCGGGCGGGGGCGGCGGCATGTGACGCATGATCGTGATCCGCCGGGCGTTGGGGCCGCAGGGTTTGACGCTGAGGCCGCGCGGCAGGCGGACGCCGTCGCCGCAGGCCTCGTCGAGCTGGTCCTGCTCCAGGCCCCGGGCCCCCGACAGGTCGGCCCCCGACAGGTTGGCGCCCTCGAGGTCGGCGTTGCGGAACTCGGCCCCGTCGAAGGCGCCGTCGCGGAACAGCACGCTGTTCAGCGAGGCGTTGCGGAAATTGGCCCGCTCGAAGCGGCCGCCGGTCAGATTGGCCCCGTCGAGCTCGGCGTTGGAGAAGTCGGCCCCATGGGCGTCGACCCCGCCCAGGTTGGCGGCCGGCAGCTCGGCGTTCGACAGGTTGGCGCGGTCCAGATGGGCCGACTGGAAGTTGGCACCGTGCAGCTCGGCCGACGACAGGTCGACGCGTTCGAGATTGGCGTTCTCGAAGCTGGCTCCGCTGGACTCCAGGCCCGACAGCTTGGCGTCGCTGAAGATGGCGTCCTTGAAATTGGCCCCGCGCACCTCGGCCCCGCGCAGGTCGGCCCGCGACAGGTCGGCGCCCTGGAAGTTGGAGCCGTAGAAGGCCGCGCCGCGCATGTCGGCCCCGACGAAGACGCCCTTGACGAAGCTGGCGCCCATGAACCGGGCCCCGGTCAGCTTGCGGCCCGACAGATCGCAGCTGGAGCAGACGCCACCAAACGAGATCATCCGGGCCACGTCCTTCTCGTCGGGCCCGGCCTGGGCCTGGCCCGCCAGGGCGGTCAGGCCGAGGGCCAGGACGGAAAGAGCAGCAGTCAGGCGGGTCAAAAGCTTACGCCTCCAATCGGGTCAATACGCGACCGTGTGAGTTACGATTTGGGCCGCGGGGGCGGGCGGCGCCACTTAAATCGCTGTAATGACGGAAGCTTCACCCTTCAGGAGGCCTGGCCGCCATCGGCGCGCTCGGCCTGGGCCCCGCACGTATCGCAGATCGTCAGGGCCCCGCGGCGCGACAGCGCCAAATCGCCGCAGGCCGGGCAGATGTCGGTTTCCAAGCCCGGCGGCCGGGCCTCGTCCGCCGCCTTGCGGCCGCCGAACGGCAGGAACACCAGATTGTCGGGAGCCGCGCCGCGCGAGAAGCCCTTGGAGATGAACTTGCTGGCCGGCAGGGGCGCCGGCTCCTCGGCCGCCTCGCCCTGGCCCAGGCCGTCGGCGTTGAACTCCTGCGGATCGGCGTTGGAGAGGTCGTCGCGGCCCAGATAGGAGACCCCCAGCTCGCGGAACACATAGTCGAGGATCGAGGTGGCCGAGCGGATCGAGTCGTTGCCGGTCACCGGCCCGGCCGGCTCGAACTTGGTGAACACGAAGGCGTCGACGAACTCGTCCAGCGGCACGCCGTATTGCAGGCCGATCGAGATGGCGATGGCGAAATTGTTCATCAGCGACCGGAAGGCGGCGCCCTCCTTGTGCATGTCGATGAAGATCTCGCCGACCTCGCCGTCCTCGTACTCGCCGGTGTGCAGATAGACCTTGTGGCCGCCCACCGCCGCCTTCTGGATGTAGCCCTTGCGGCGGTCCGGCAGCTTGCGGCGCGAGCGGTCGCGCTCGACGATCTTCTCGACCACCCGCTCGGTGACGGTCGGCGGCGCGGCGCGCGGGGTCTCGGGCTCGGCGTCGGGCAGGTCGAGGCGGAAGCCGGGCGGCGGCGGGGCCCGCGACAACCGCAGGGCCCGCACTCCGGACCGGGCGGCGGCGGCCTGCAGACGGGCGGCGTCGCTGGGCCGGGCGTCGAACGGCAGGGTCAGCGCCGCCGGGGCGGCGAAATCGGCGAAGGCCTCGGCGGCGACCGCGAAGGCCAGGCGATCGGCCAGGACCGGCGTCTCCACCGCCTGGAACGCGGCGCGCAGGGCTTCGGGCAGATCGGAACAGTCGCTCAGCCGGCCGGTTCCCAAGATGTGGCGCTCGGCGGCGGCGATCGTCTCGGGCGTGAAGCCGGCGGCGGCCAGGGTGTCGAAATCGCGATCGGCCAAGGCCTCGGCCGCAACGCCCAGCACATCGCCAAGGAAGCCGGCCCCGACCACGGCCGGGGCGAAGGCCTCGGAGAGGCGGGCGGCGCCGGTCAGGGCCGCCTCGACCAGCTCGATCTCGTGCGCGGTGAAGCCGGCGGCCTCAAGGCTCTGATGGTTGATCCCGGGGGCGTCCTCCAGAGAACGGACGCCCAGGGCGTGGCGGCGGGCGGCGTCGAGGTCGGCCCCGGCGGCGCGCAGGCCGCGGACGGCGGCGGCCGACAGGGCCGGCAGGGTTTCGCCGTCGGCGGTCTGGGCGAGGGTGACCAGGCGCGAGGCCGGCCCGGCCCCCAGCGCCCTGCCGCCCAGGCGCAACGCCGCCTCAGGATCGTCGAACACGGCGGTGACGCCGGTCCCGCGCAGGCCGGTGGTCTTGATCTTGCGGTGGGCGGCGTCGAAGGCGGCGGCGGCGCGAGCCGCCAGCGGCGCGTCGAGGGCCTTGAGGGCGGCGCGGCGGGCCGTCAGGCCCTTCAGCACGCCGTCGCGCTCGGCGACGAAGGTCTGGCCTGGACCCAGGGCGGCGGCGACGTCCGCCGCCGCCGACAGGGCGACGCCGGCCACCAGGCCCCACAGGGCCGAGCTCGCGGCCAGGCCAGCGGGCGAATTTGGAGCCAAGGCCTGGCCGACCAGCCAGTCGCCGACCCCGGCCAGGGTCAGGCCGATGCGGCGCGGATCGTCGCCCTCGGCGGCCCGTTCGATCTCCAGGGCGATGGCCCACAGACGCACCGCCGCCTCGAAGGCTTCGACATCGAAGCCGTCGTCGGTCTCGAAGGCGGTGACGTCGATGGCGGCGCGGGCGACGAAGCCGAGGGCGGCGGTCTCGGCGTCGGCCGGGCTCAGAGCCAGGACGACATGGCCGGTCTCCCAGCCAATCCGGGCCGCCAGGCTGGCGCTGTCGTCGCCGGCCGAGACCCGGGCGCGGTCGGCCAGGGCCACCAGCAGGCCAGGGGCGGGCGGGGCGGCGAGGGCGGAGATCGGCGGGGCCAGGCCGCCGGCGGCGGCGATGGCGTCGGCCAGGGCGCGGTCGCTGGCCCCGAGGTCACGGGCCCGGCGGGCGGCGCGGGCGAGGGCGGCGTTCTTGCGCGGATCGGCGCAGGCCTTGGCGTCGCCCTGACAGCGGGTGACGGCGTCGGCGACCTGGGCGAGGCTGGCCTCCAGGCGTCCGACCGCCTCGGCGGCCAGGACGGCGGCGCGATGCGCGCCCAGATGTTCGGAGCTCGCCCGCGCGAACTCGACGGCGGACAGGTCGAGGACCAGGGCGGCGGGCGCGGTGGCGAGGGCCGGGGTGGCGACCCCCGCGACCAGGCTGCCCTCCAGGCCGTCCTGGAAGGCGTCGGCGTCGCCCTGGCCGTCGAACAGATCCAGCTGCCGCCCGGCGTCGGCGATCTTGCGGGCCCGCCGGCGCGGACCGCCGCGCAGCGGGGCCTTGGGCTCGGGGGCGATGACGTCGTCGAGGTCGAGCCAGGCTTGAACCTGGGCGTCGGGCCAGGCCGAGGGCGCGGCGACCTCGACGAGGGCGTCGGCGGTCTCGAGGAGTCGGGGCTCCAGCGTCGCCGATCCGTCGTCCGGTCGTTTTTCAAAGCGCATGAGGCTGATTCCGCGTCCCGACGCTGGCGTCGCGTCAAAGGTTAAAGGGGCAGGGACGGGGCCGCAATAGATGTGGTGGCTTCGCGGTCATCGGTCCACATCATGTTGAAGGTTCAGCGCCATGCGACGTGCTGGACGCCTCGGGGCCGCCGACCTATAGTCCGGCCGCTTCGCCGCGCCGGTCGCGGCTTTCGAAGCCTTGCAAATTCGGGTGCCACGAGTGCTGAAAGCGATCTTCACGTGGTGGAACGGCGCGACCATCGGTCAGCGGTTCCACATCAACCGTCGCGGCGTCTTCGTCGGTCGGGACGACTTCGGCAATCGCTACTACGAGGCCAAGGACGCCAGCGACAGCTATGACGACCACAAGCGCCGCTGGGTGATCTATGACGGCTACGCCGAGGCCTCCAAGGTCCCGGCCGAGTGGAGCGGCTGGCTGCACTACACGTTCGAGGAACCGCCGACCACCGCGCCGTTGCTGCGTCGCGCCTGGGAGAAGGACCATCGTCCGAACCTGACCGGCACCCTGTTCGCCTGGCGGCCCAAGGGCTCGATCGTCCGCGGCGGGACCCGCCAGGTCGCCACCAGCGACTACCAAGCCTGGACCCCGGAATAGACGTGGACGGGCGCCACGGGATGTCGCGGGCCCTGGCGCTCGCCATGGCGCTGCTCGCCGCCGGGCCCGTATCGGCGCGGCAGACCGCCCCGCAGCAGCCGACCCTGCGCCCGTCGGCCCCCGCGCCGGGGGCGGCGTCCCAGACCCCCGCGCCGACCGCGCCGGCACCGGCCGCGCCGGTGACCACCCCGCCGCCGATCAACGCCACACCGGTCCCGATCCCGGCCGAACCGGCGGCCGTCGCCCCCGTGGCCGAGACGGCCCCCACCGCGCCGACGGCCCCGGCCAAGCCCGTCGAGCCGGCCAAGCGCGGCCGCTCGGGCGTCGCCATCCTGCAGGCGCTGGACAAGGTCACCACCGAGACCATGCGGTTCGAGGTCCCGGTCGGCCAGCCGATCCGCTACAAGACCCTGATCTTCACCGTGCGGGCCTGCGAGACCAGCGCCTCGGACGAGGCCATTCCGGAATCCGCCGCCTACGTGGTGGTCGACACCCAGCCCAAGGCCGTGGCCGGGCGCGTCGCCCCGCCCGGACGGCAGATCTACAAGGGCTGGATGTACGCCAGTTCGCCGGGCCTCAACCCGCTGCAGCACCCGGTCTATGACGCCTGGCTGATCGCCTGCAAGACCTCGGTCCCGGTCGCCCCGGCCGGCAGCCGATAGAAGTCGGCCTGGCGCGGCCAGGCCTTGGCCAGCCGGCGACGATAGTCGGCCCGCGTGACCTCGAGCGCGCCGAACTGCTGCAGATGCTCGGTGATGAACTGGGTGTCGAGCAGCTGATAGTCGCCGACCCGCAGCCGGGCGACCAGGTGCGCCAGCGCCACCTTGCTGGCGTCGCGCTGCGTCGAGAACATGCTTTCGCCGAAGAACGCCGCCCCGAAGGCCACGCCGTAGAGGCCGCCGACCAGGTCGCCGTCTCGCCAGCACTCGACGCTATGGGCCAGGCCCTGGGCGTAGAGTTCGCCGTAGAGCCGCTGGATCGGATGGTTGATCCAGGTCTCCAGCCGGCCAGGGCGCGAGGCGGCGCAGGCCTCGACCACGGCGTCGAAGGCGGTGTCGATCTTCACCTCGAAGCGGTCGGAGCGCACGGTGCGGGCCAGCCGCCGGGGCAGGTGCAGGCCGTCCAGCGGCAGCACGCCCCGGCGTTCCGGGTCGATCAGGAAGATGCGGGCGTCGTGGCGCGCGTCCGCCATCGGAAACACGCCGCGTTGGTAACAGGCGATCAGGTCTTCGACCGTGAAGGCGTCCATCTCCGCCCCGCGGGGGCCTAGCCCTGGGCCTTGATCCAGCGCTCCAGCCAGTGGATGTCGTAGTCGCCGGCCAGGATGTCGGGCTGGACGAGCAGGTCCTGGAACAACGGGATCGTGGTTTCCACCCCGCCGACCACCATTTCGCCCAGGCAGCGGCGCAGGCGGGCGATGCACTCCTCGCGGTCGCGGCCATGGACGATCAGCTTGCCGATCAGGCTGTCGTAATAGGGCGGGATCGCGTAGCCGGTGTAGATCGCCGAATCCAGCCGCACGCCCAGGCCGCCGGGGGCGTGGAAGTCGGTGACCACGCCGGGCGACGGCGTGAAGGTCCGCGCGTTCTCGGCGTTGATCCGGCACTCGATGGCGTGTCCTTCGAAGACCACGTCGGCTTGGGTGAACGACAGCGGCAGGCCGGCGGCGATGCGGATCTGTTCGCGCACCAGGTCGATGCCGGTGATGGCCTCGGTGACTGGGTGTTCCACCTGCAGGCGGGTGTTCATCTCGATGAAGAAGAACTCGTCGTTCTCCCACAGGAACTCGATGGTGCCGACGCCGAGATAGCCGATGGCCTTGATCGCATCGACCACGACCTTGCCGATCTTCTCGCGGCCGGCGGCGCCGAGGGCGGGCGAGGGGGCCTCCTCCATCACCTTCTGGTGGCGGCGCTGCAGCGAGCAGTCACGCTCGCCCAGGTGCACGACATTGCCGAAGCTGTCGGCGATGACCTGGATCTCGATGTGGCGCGGCTTCTGGAGGTAGCGCTCCATGTAGACCGTGTCGTCGCCAAAGGCGGCGCGGGCCTCGGAGCGGGCGGTGGACACCGCCTCGGCCAGATCCTCGCGGGTCTGGGCCACCTTCATGCCGCGGCCGCCGCCGCCGGAGGCGGCCTTGATCAGCACCGGGAAGCCGATGAGGTCGGCCGCCGCGAAGGCTTCCTCCTCAGTGCTCACCCCGCCATCGGAGCCGGGCACCACAGGGATGCCGGCGTCCTTCACCGCCTGCTTGGCGGTGATCTTGTCGCCCATCATCCGGATATGCTCCGGCTTGGGGCCGATGAAGGTGAAGCCGTGGGCCCCGACGATCTCGGCGAAGCGGGCGTTCTCCGACAGGAAGCCGTAGCCGGGGTGGATGGCCTGGGCCCCGGTGATCTCCGCCGCGGCGATGATCGAGGGGATGTTCAGATAGCTTTTGGCGGCCGAGGCGGGGCCGATGCAGACGCTCTCGTCGGCCAGGCGCACCCACATCGAATTGGCGTCGGCCTCGGAATGGACCGCCACGGTGGCGATGCCCATCTCCTTGCACGCGCGGTGAACCCGGAGCGCGATCTCGCCCCGGTTCGCGATCAGGATCTTGTCAAACATGACCGTTACTCGACGACGACGAGCGGTTCGCCGAACTCGACCGGCTGGGCGTCGGCCACCAGGATCTCGACGATCTTGCCGGCCTTGGGGGCGGAGATCGGATTCATGGTCTTCATCGCCTCGACGATCAGCAGGGTCTGACCGGCGGCGACCGTGTCGCCGACCTTGATGAAGGCGTCGGCGCCGGGCTGGGGCGACATGTAGACGGTGCCGACCATCGGCGACTTGACCACTTCGCCGGCGCGGGCGGCGGGGGCTTCGACGGCGGCGGCGCTGGCCGTCGGCGCGGCGGCCGGGGCATAGGCCTGCGGGGCCTGGACATAGGTGGTCGCGGCGGGAGCCATGGTCAGCTCCCGGGCGACACGAATCTTCAGGCCCGCGTGCTCGACCTCGATCTCCGACAGGCCGGTGTCCTTCAGGATGTCGGCCAGTTTACGGACCAGGCGGGCGTCGATCGACGGAGTCTCGACCGGATCGGCGGGGGCCTTGGTATTGGACATGTAAAACGTACCTTGTTGTCTTGGGCCGGGGGTCTTGCTGAGACCGGCTGGGCCTAGTTGTCGCCGATCAGGCCGGCTGCGGCCTCGATCGCCAGTTCATAGCTCGCCGCGCCGAAACCGGCGACGACGCCGGTCGCCGCGAGCGAAACGAAGGTGTGGCGGCGGAAATCCTCCCGCCGCGCCGGATTCGACAGATGGCACTCGATGACCGGAATGGTCAAAGTCTTGAGCGCATCGAGCAGGGCGATGGAGGTATGGCCATAGCCCGCGGGGTTGATGATCAGGGCCGAGGCGTGAGTGCGCGCCTCCTGCACCCAGTCGATCAACACGCCCTCATGGTTGCTCTGCCGGAAGACCACGCTATGGCCGTGCGTCTTCGCCCGCGCTTCGCAGCGCACGCGGACGTCGTCCAGCGTATCCTTACCGTAGATCTCGGGCTCCCGGGTCCCCAACAGGTTGAGGTTGGGCCCGCTCAGCACATGGATCGGTTTTACCATTCGGCTCCGCCGTCGATTCCGCAGGTCTTGTATCGTCCGTTCCGCCGGGTCACAAGCACGGCTCGCTCAGGAGGTGAAATGCGGCTCTCGGTGAACGGCGAGGAACGGGGCTTCGAGGGAGTCTCCACGGTGCAGGATCTGGTGTCCGCCCTGGGTCTCGACGTGCGCAAGGTGGCCGTCGAGCGCAATCTGGAGATCGTGCCGCGCTCGACCTACGGGACGGCGGCCTTGGCCGACGGCGACCAGATCGAGATCGTCACCTTCATCGGCGGCGGCTAGTCTGGACGTTTGAAACCCAGGCCCTGGAAGCGTAAACCCAAGGCATGAACGCGCATGTCCTCCCCGAATCCGCCACGACCGTCGACAGCTGGACCGTCGCCGGCCGCACCTTCACCTCGCGGCTGATCGTCGGCACCGGCAAATACAAGGACTACGCCACCAACGCCGCGGCGGCGAAGGCGGCCGGGGCGCAGATCGTCACCGTGGCCGTACGGCGGGTCAATCTGACCGATCCGACCCAGCCGCTGCTGGTCGACTATGTGAAGCCCGACGAATTCACCTATCTGCCCAACACCGCAGGCTGCTTCACCGGCGAGGAGGCGGTGCGTACCCTGCGCCTGGCCCGAGAGGCCGGCGGCTGGGACCTGGTCAAGCTGGAGGTGCTCAGCGACCCCAAGACCCTCTATCCGGACATGGAGGAGACCCTGCGGGCCCTGAAGCTGCTGGTCTCCGAGGGCTTCCAGGTGATGGTCTACTGCTCGGACGACCCGGTCTACGCCCGCAAGCTGGAAGAGGCCGGCGCCGCCGCCATCATGCCGCTGGGCGCGCCGATCGGCTCGGGCCTGGGCATCCAGAACCGGGTCAACATCCGGCTGATCGTCGAACAGGCCAAGGTGCCGGTGCTGGTCGACGCCGGGGTCGGCACCGCCTCGGACGCGGCCATCGGCATGGAGCTGGGCTGCGACGGCATCTTGATGAACACCGCCATCGCCGAGGCCAAGGACCCGATTCTCATGGCCCGGGCGATGAAGCACGCGGTGATGGCCGGCCGCGACGCCTATCTGGCCGGACGCATGGCCCGGCGGATGTACGCCGATCCGAGCTCGCCGCTGGCCGGTCTGATCTAGCCGCGCGGTTTTTTTGCCGAGGCTGTCGGCCACGGGCATAGTCGTTCGTCCTGGATCAGACGAGGGATTCCCCAGCCATGCTCTACGCCATCCTCTGCTACAATTCCGAAGACGTCGTCACCGCCTGGACCAAGGCGGAGGATGACGCGGTCATGGCTCGCCTCTCCGTCGTGCACGACCGCCTGGAGGCGACCGGCAAGCTGGGCCCGTCGCTGCGGCTGCTGCCGACCACGGCGGCCACCACCTTGCGCAAGAGCGACGGCATGGTGCTGGACGGCCCCTACGCCGAGACCAAGGAGCAGCTGCTCGGCTTCTACATCCTCGACATCGAAGGCCTGGACGAGGGGCTGGCGATCGCCCGCGACCTGGCCAAGGCCAATCCCGGCGGAGCCTATGAGCTGCGGCCGATCAGCCTGTTCCTGCCCGGAGGCCTGACCGCGTGACCGACTCGGCCTGGATCGACGCGGCCCTGATCGCGGCCCGCCCCCAGGCCGTCGGCGCCCTGCTGCGCTATTTCCGTGACCTCGACACCGCCGAGGAGGCGTTCCAGGACGCCTGCCTGCGGGCCCTGAAGACCTGGCCGCAGAACGGGCCGCCGCGCGATCCGGCCGCCTGGCTGATCTTCGTCGGCCGTAACGCCGCCCTCGACGCCGTCCGCCGCCGCGCCAAGCAGCAGCCTCTACCGGACGAGGCGGCGCTGTCGGATCTCGACGACGCCGAGGCGTCGGTGGCCGAGCGGCTCGACGGGGCCGACTATCGCGACGACATCCTGCGGCTGCTGTTCGTCTGCGCCAATCCGGCCCTGCCGGCGGCCCACCAGATCGCCCTGGCCCTGCGCATCGTCTCGGGCCTGACGGTGGCGCAGATCGCCCGCGCCTTCCTGGTCGGCGAACGGGCCATGGAGCAGCGCATCACCCGCGCCAAGGCCCGCATCGCCGCCGCCGAGGTGCCGTTCGAGGCCCCGGGGGCGGTCGAGCGGTCCGAGCGTCTCGCCGCCGTGGCGGCCATGGTCTATCTGATCTTCAACGAGGGCTATTCGGCCGCCGGCGGCGACGAGGCGGCCCGCCGGGCGCCCCTGTGCGACGAGGCCATCCGCCTGGCCCGGCTGCTGCTGCGGCTGTTCCCGGCCGAGCCCGAGATCATGGGCCTGGCGGCGCTGATGCTGCTGCAGCACGCCCGCACGGCGGCCCGTTTCGACGCCGAAGGCGAACTGGTGCTGCTCGAGGACCAGGATCGCGATCTGTGGAACCGCGAGCGCATCGCCGAGGGCCTGGCCCTGATCGACAAGGCCATGCGGCACCGGCGTACGGGTCCCTACCAGGTTCAGGCGGCGATCGCGGCCCTGCACGCCCGCGCCGTCCGACCGGAAGACACCGACTGGCTGCAGATCGATCTGCTCTATGCCAGCCTGGAACAGATGACGCCGTCGCCGGTGGTGACGCTCAACCGCGCCGTCGCCGTGGCCAAGGTCGCCGGTCCGGCCGCCGCCCTGGCGTTGATCGAGCCCCTGGCCCCGGCCCTGGCCGGCTATTTCCACTTCTTCGGCCTGAAAGGCGGCCTGCTGCTGCAATTGGGACGGACCGCGGAGGCCCGCGTCGCCTTCGACCAGGCCATCGCCCTGGCCCGCACCGCCGCCGAGGCGAGCCATATCCGCGCCCATCTCGATCGGCTGACCATGACCGGCGAGTCCCAGCCCGCCCGCTAGAAAATTTCGCGCCGGTGTCGGGTCGGCGTCGACCCGTTCGTCCTTGGGTCAGATCCATCCGAACCCAAAACCCAAAGGAACGCCAATGTCCGTCCCGGAAGCCACGCCCTTGAGCGAGCGTGAACTGGTCCTCACCCGGCTGATCGACGCCGCCCCCGAGCGCCTGTTCCAGGCCTGGACCGATCCCAAGCTGCTGCCGCAATGGTTCGCGCCTCGGCCGTTGACGACGCCGGTCTGCGAGATCGATCTGCGGGTCGGCGGTGTCTGCCGCACCGTGATGCGCACGCCCGACGGCGTCGAATATCCCAATGAGGGGGTCTATCTGGAGATCGTCGAGAACCGCCGCGTCGTCTTCACCGACGCCTTCGGGGCTGATTGGGCGCCGTCGGGCAAGCCGTTCATGGTCGCGACCATCAGTTTCGAGCCCGAGGGCGGCCAGACCCGCTACACGGCCCGCGCCCAGCACTGGACGGTCGCCGACCGCGAGGCCCACGAGCAGATGGGTTTCCACGAAGGCTGGGGCCAATGCGCCGACCAGTTGGCCGAGTTGCTCGCCCAGCGCTGATCGGCGAGCCGGAAATTTCCAGCTGGGGTGTCGGATCGTCGGGCCCTCGCGCGTCCTAGGGGAGGCACCGGCCAACCGGCGCCGCTCCAAGGTTCAGAATCGTCGTCAACAGGAGGGCCCCATGGCCGAGCAACCCCCGATCGACCCCCAACTCATGAAGGGCGTCATCCCCTATCTCAACGTCGTCGGCGCCAGCGACGCCGCCGCCTTCTACCAACGGGCCTTCGGGGCGCAGGAAGTGCGCCGGCTGCCGGCCGAGGACGGCAAGCGGCTGATGCACTGCCACCTGCTGATCAACGGCGGCTCGCTGATGCTGAGCGACAGCTTTCCCGAGCACGGCTACGACCACCAGCCGTCGCACAGCTT